>JAYTNY010000675.1:0-4477 GCA_043748055.1 Roseobacter sp. | reverse complement strand
GCCAGCGATGCCAGCGGCCCCGGCTGCCGAAGCGCCACGCATCGAGATCGGCCAGCCCGCCGCACCCGGTGGCCCCATCGCTGAGGCCAGCAAACCGCGCTTGCGCCAGTTCTTCCCCGAAACACTGCTGTGGCTGCCCGAAGTGGTGACCGACGCCAACGGCAAGGCCCAAATTGACGTGCCGTTGGCCGACACGATCACCACCTGGCGTGTGAGCGTCATCGCCAGCGGCAAAGACGGCACGCTGGGCAGCGGCACAGCGACTATAAAAGCCTTCCAAGACTTTTTTGTGGAGCCGGATGTACCGAAGCAACTGACCCAGAACGATGAATTCGTGGTGCCGGTGTCGGTGTTCAACTACCTCAGCGAACCCCAACAAATTGAGCTGACCGTGACCGGTGAAGACAACTGGTTCCAACTCAAACTCCCAACGCAAACTCAAACCGTCTTGGTCGGCGCGGGCGATGTAGTGGGCGTGAAGGTGCCCATCAAAGTCACCAAGTTCGGCGATTTCAATTTCACCGTGACGGCCAAAGGCTCAAAGATGAGCGACGCCGTGCGCAAGCCCGTGCATGTGGAGGTGGATGGCCGCAAGGTGAGCGCCGTGACCGCTGGCACATTGGCAAAACGCGCACAAGTCATCGTGCAACTCCCCGAAAATCGCATCACCGGCACCGAGCAAGTCAATATCAGCGTCGCTCCGGCCAACACCGCTGGTTTCAACCTCACGCTGCCAGATTCGTTCTATCAAGACATTTGTTTCTACAGCGATGTCGGCACCATTCACCCCATTGCTTTGCAAATGGCATACTTAAAACAAACAAGCCAACTTACGCCAGAGCAACAATTGCGCGGCGAGCGCTTGTTGCAAATGGGCTACCAACGCCTGCTGCGTTACTTCGAGTATGGCAAGGGCGGCTTTACCGGCGATTGTCACTTCTTGTTTAAGGGCCTGGCAAATGCCGGGGCCAGCGCCAACGCGTTGATGGCGTTGACCGATTTGCAAAAACTGATTTATGTCGACCCGCTCATCATCGAGCGCACGGTGCAATTTCTAGCCAACACGCAACAACCCGATGGCACATGGCAGATGGAAAGCGATGGCAGCTACTTCTACTTCTGCGGCCCACCGCCACAACCCAGAGATGACAAGCTGGCGCTGACCACGCACATCGCCTGGGCCTTGTCCGAGGCAGGCCTAAGCAACAGCGCGCCCGTGCAACGTGCGTTGAGCTACATCAAAGAGCACTTGAAAGATGTGAGCGATGCACACACGCAGGCTTTGGTGGCGAACACGCTGTTGCTGACAGGCAACGACGAGCAATTGGCGAATCGCATTCTGAGTTCGCTCATCACACGCAGCAGCCTGGACAACGGCGAGCGCACCTGGGACGTGCAGTATTACAACAACCTGGATACAACCGCGACGGCAACGCTGGCGTTGGTGCGTTCGGGCCGCAAGCCAGACGAGGCGCAGCAGGCATTGGCGGGGCTGCGGCGCTACCTGGGCGCAGAGCAGCAGTACTATCTCTCGCAGCCTGCGCGGCCAACCGCGTTGCGCGCCTTGTTGTTGGATGCGCAGCAACGCGCCGACGCAAATGCCAACACGGCAGACGTGGCCTTGCTAATAAACGAAATCGCTGCGGGCGCAATCAAACTAAACCCACAGGCCAACGGCATAGCCCAAAGCGTCATGCTGCCGCCCGTGCAACTCAAGACGGGTGATAACACGCTGCAACTGAACGTGGATGGCGATGCCGTGCTGCGGTATCGCATCAGCAGCGCGTATTACGTGCCCTGGCTGAGCACGAACGCATTAAAAGACGGCCCGTTTGGGTTTGAGGTGCGCTATGCCAGCAAAGACGTGGCGCTAAATGGCAGTGTAAAAGTGACGGCGGTGATTGTGAACCAGACCAAGAACAAGACCGCGCCGGTCATTGTGGAGTTGGGTGTGCCCGCCGGTTACTACCCGGCCTACGAGGATTTGCAGCAGATGCAAAACGCGGGTGTCCTGCGCGGCTTCCAGATAGACAATGGCAAGATCACTGTGAACCTAGATGGCCTGGACGCTGGACAAAAAGTAGAGCTGAGTTATCGCGTCATCGCCAATGTCCCTGGCAGCGTGCGCATCCCCCGCAGCCGGGTGTATCAAGCCATCACCTCGGGCGATTGGGTGGAGGATGGGACGGCGGAGATGTTGGTGACAAGGTAGGGTTGAAACCGAATTTCTGTCCACGTTTGTGCTCATCAGCCAAAACTCCCTCGGCGCAGAAGCTGAGCATCGGGCCGACCTGCGTTACACATTGGTCTGCTTTCAATCCGCCATTTTCGCCCCTTTTGCCAAATGCTCCCTTTATGCAACTATGATTCACCAATAGCCAATAGCCAATAGCCACCCCACCATGCTCTCCAAACGCAATTTCATCCTCCACGTCACCAACGGCGTGCTCATCGCTCTGTCGGAGACCATGACCGACATCTCGCTCATCACCACCGCGTTGGTCAGCCAACTCACGACCTCCAGCGTCTTAATTGGGCTGCTGGCCCCCATGCGAGACACGGGCTGGTTTCTGCCGCAGCTCTTCATCTCCAACCTGGTCGAGCGCGTGCCGCGCAAGATCGTGTTTTATCAAGTCGCCACCGTCTTTCGCGTGGCTGGGTGGATGGCGTTGGTGGCCTGCCTCCTGCTCATCGAAGATCGCGCCACACTATTGTGGGCCTTCTTTGGCTGCACCGCCGTCATCGCACTTTCCGGCGGCATGGGTGGCATCAGCTATCTCACCGTCACCGCCAAAGTCATTCCCAGCGGGCAGCGCGGCCTGCTGTTTGGCCTGCGCGAATTTATCGGCGGGGGCCTCAGCATTTTTATCGGTGGCCTCAGCGCATTTATTCTCAGCGGCAACATCGGCGGGTTACATCTTTCTTTCCCAAAAAACTTTGGCGTGCTTTTCGCCGTCTCCACTGTGTTCTTCACGGCGGGTTGCATTGCGTTTAGCCTGCTGGCCGAAGCACCCGATGCCGTGCCCGCCCGCAGAACCTCGCTCACCGAGCAACTCGCGCGCGCCGCCCACGCCATCAAAACCGATGGGTTATTTCGCCGGTTTATTTTTACGCGCATCGCGTTGTTGTTTGCACGCACCGGCATGCCCTTCATCACCGTTTTCGCCAAACGCAGCATGGCTATCAGCGATGCGTTTATCGGCACGATGGTTTCGATTACGTTGGGCAGCGCGTTGTTCGCTGGGTTGGTGTGGGGCCGGCTGAACGATCGACGCGGCAGCCGCCCGGTGCTCATCACCAGTTGCTTGTTGGGCGTGGCGCAATGCGGGCTGGGTGTGGCGTTGCTGCCCACGCACTCAGTTGCGTTGTTGGTGGCAGCGCTCGTGCTGGGTGGAGTTTCGGGCGCGGGGTTCAACGTCTCGTTGGTGCCGCTGTTGCTGGATGTGGTGCCCGCCGACCAACGCCCGCTTTACATCGGCCTCAGCAACACCCTGCTGGGTGTCGTCATGCTGCTCACCAGCCTGGTTGGGTTGATTGTGGATTACCTGGGCTTCGCGGCCTGCTTCTTGTTTTGCGCACTGTGCTTTTTGCTGGCGCTCGAACGCGTTCTTAAAGTGACGAGTGTCGAATGACGAATGACGAATGACGAATGATTGTTCGTCACTCGTCATTCGTCCCTTAAAATCTCCTTCACACATGTCCCGCGAAAACCCCACCGCCATCATCAAAGGGGCTGGCGACCTCGGCACCGGTATTGCGTTTCGTTTGCACAAGGCGGGCTTTCGCGTGTTGTGTACTGATCTGGAAAAGCCGCTGGTCATCCGGCGCATGGTGGCGTTTGCCTCGGCTATTTACAGCGGGCGCATCTCGGTCGAGGGCGTCGTCGCCGCGCGCATTAACTTTGCCGACGAGGCTGTTTACCTCTGGCAGCGCGAGACCATTCCGGTGATGCCCGATCCTACAGGCCGCGCCATCGAAGCCCACAAGCCCGACATTGTGGTGGATGCCATTCTGGCAAAACGCAACCTGGGCACAAAGTTCGGCGATGCCAAAGTGGTCATCGCCTGCGGCCCCGGCTTCACGGCAGGCGAGGATTGCCACGCCGTCATCGAAACCAACCGCGGCCACGATTTGGGTCGTGTGCTGTGGAGCGGCCAGGCCGAACCCAACACCGGCACACCCGGCAATGTAGGCGGGGCCGAGGCCGAGCGCGTGGTGCGCGCCCCGGTTACCGGCACGTTCTATGGCCGCAAAGCCATTGGCGATCTTGTGAAGCAGGGCGATGTGATTGCGATGGTGAATAACTTTCCTGTGCCCGCCACGATCAGCGGCGTGCTGCGCGGGTTGCTGCACGATGGGGTGAGCGTGCAGCGCGATTTGAAGGTGGGCGATATTGACCCACGCGGCGAGGTGCGCTACTGCTTCAGCATCTCGGACAAGGCGCTGGCGATTGGCGGCGGCGTTTTGGAGGCCGTGT
>JAYTNY010000674.1:0-4000 GCA_043748055.1 Roseobacter sp. | reverse complement strand
CCAAACCGGCAGCGCCAGCCTGGACAAGCGCATGGAATTGCCCGAGTTAAACATTGAGCAACTGGACTGGGAGAAGACGAATAACGCCTTCGAGTTAGTGCTGTCGATGACCGAGACCCCGCACGGCTTATTTGGCTCGCTACAATTTCTGGTCGAGCTGTTTGACCGCACCACCGCCGAACGCATGGTGACGCATTTTCAGCAATTGCTGAGCGACATTGCCATGCACGCCGCGCAACCCATCCACACCCTGCCCATGCTGACCGCCCAGGAACGACAACAGATATTGGTAGATTGGAACGCGCCGCTGATTGCACCTCTTGCCGACGAAACACCCGCGTGCGTGCATGAGCTGTTTGAAGCCCAAGCCCAACGCACGCCCGATGCAACTGCGTTGATTTACGAAGACCGCACCCTGAGCTACGCCGAACTAAACGCGCAAGCCGATGCGCTGGCACAGCACCTGCGCGCACGCGGCGTGGGCGCAGGCCACCGCGTTGCCATCTGCGCCGAGCGTTCGATGGAAATGCTGGTAGCTGTGCTGGGCGTGATGAAAGCAGGCGCAGCCTACGTGCCACTAGACCCCAGCTACCCCGCCGAGCGTTTGGCTTATATGCTGGAAGATGCGCAGGTGAAGTTGGTACTAACGCAAGCGCATTGGGCGAAGTTGCTACCGACGAGTAGCGAGGCAGTAGCAATAGAAGAGTTACTCGTTGGCCCTCGCCCTCTCCCCCAACCCCTCCCCCGCGAATCAGAATTCGCAGGAGAGGGGAGATGCGGCGCGGGGTGGGGGCCATCCCCCGATTCTCCCCTCTACATCATCTACACCTCCGGCAGCACCGGCCAGCCTAAGGGTGTGGTGGTGCCGCACAAGGGCGTGGCTAACACAGCACAAGCCATAGCCCGCACCGTGAATCTGGGCGTGGGCGACCGGCTGTTGCAATTTGTGCCGTTTGCGTTTGATGCCTCGGCACTGGAGTTTTTTGCGACGCTGACCAGCGGCGCAGCACTGGTATTGCATCCCAACCCGACCCAGCTTTCCACCAGCGAGCTGCACGCGTTGTGTGTGCAGCAGCGCATTACCGCCGTAAACTTTACGGTGGCCTTGTGGCAGCAATGGGTAGAAAACTTGGCTGCGCAGAGCACGCGCTTTCCCAAACACCTGCGCGTGTTTTTAACTGGCGGCGATAAACCCTTTGCACACACGCTGCGCACATGGGCCGCCCTGGCCGACCACGAGATGCGCTTTGTTTGCTCATATGGCCCGACCGAAGCCTCCATCACCACCACCGCTTACACAACAACGAACCGCGCCGTGCTGCGCAACCCACCCAGCATCATTCCGCTGGGTGCGCCGTTGCCCGGCATGCGCATTTACATTGTGGATGCTCACGATCAGCTTGCGCCAGTGGGTGTGGCAGGCGAGTTGGTGATTGGCGGTGTGGGTGTGGCCGATGGTTATTGGCAGCGCGAGGCGCTGACCCGCGAGCGATTTGTAAGCAACCTGGCGGGCGTGCCCGATGCCGCAGCCACGCGCTTCTACCGCACGGGCGATTTGGCGCGCTGGCTGCCAGATGGCCGCTGCGAATTTGTGGGCCGTGTAGACACGCAGGTAAAAATTCGCGGCTTTCGCATCGAGCTGGGCGAGATTGAAGCCCAGCTAAAAGCCTTGCCCCACGTGCGCGAAGCCGTTGTGCTGGCCGTTGCGTTTGAGGGCGGCGATAAGCGTGTGGTGGCGTATTACCAGCCCACAAATGCGCAAGTGACCCACGCCGATTTGCTGGCCGCGCTGCGCCCGGTGTTGCCGCCGCACATGCTGCCCAGCGCATGGGTGGCCCTGGATTCTTTTCCACTGACCCCCAACGGCAAGCTGGACCGCAATGCGCTGCCCAAGCCCGCTGCAACCGACGACGCAGTTGCGTATGTTGCGCCGCGCAACGACATCGAACATAAGCTGGCCCAAATTTGGCAAGCAGTGTTGGGTGTGCCACACGTCGGCATCGAGAGCAACTTCTTTGATCTGGGCGGGCATTCGCTGCTGGCCACCCAAATCGTCTCGCGCATTCGCCAAACGTTGGGGGTGGATGTGCCGTTGCGAGCGCTGTTTGAATCGCCCACCATCGCCGCGCTTGCGCCGCAAATAAGCAGCGCCGCGCAGTGGGTTCAGCGCCCGGCGCTAACCCATATAGATCGGGCGGGCGTGTTGCCGTTGTCGTTTGCGCAGCAACGTCTTTGGCTGCTGCAACAAATAAACCCCGAAAGCAGCTTTTTTAACATGCCCATGGCGTTGCGGCTGGATGGCGTGCTGAACCTGCCCGCGCTGCAAGCCAGCTTTGATGCGATGGTGCGCCGCCACGAAGTTTTGCGCACCCACTTTCCGTTGGTGGATGGCGCACCCGTGCAGCACATCTCCGAAAATACAACCGTAACCATTGGCGTAGTAAACGCCCCCGCAGACCAGTTTGCCGAGCTGGCGTTGCAAGAAGCCGAGCGCCCATTCGATTTGCTAACTGGCCCGCTGCTGCGCGTGACCGTGTTACGTGCCAACGAGAACCTGCATGCCTTGTTGGTAACCCTGCACCACATCATCGGCGATAACTGGTCGCTGGGCATTTTTATGCGCGAGTTCACCGCGCTGTATGCCGCCCACGCACAAGGCACAGATGTGGCGCTGCCCGAACTGCCTTTTCAGTTTGCCGATTTTGCGCAGTGGCAACGCAACTGGCTGCAAGGCGATGTGCTGAAGCAGCAACTGGCCTACTGGGAGAACGAGCTTGGTGATGCGCCCGCATTGCTGGCCTTACCCACCGACCGCCCACGCCCAGCCCAACAACGCTTTGTGGGCGATATGCTGACCCTGCCGCTGGACGATGCGCTGGCCCAGCAGTTGCGCCAGCTAAGCCGCGCCCACGGCACCACCCTGCATATGACGCTGTTGGCAGGCTTTGCCCTGTTGCTGGCGCGTTACAGCGGCGCGGATGATTTGGTGATCGGCATTCCAATTGCAGGCCGCAACGACGCACAGGTGGAGCCGATGATGGGTTACTTTTTGAACACGCTGGCGTTGCGCATTCGCTTGCAGGCCAACCTCAGTTTTGAGGATGTGTTGCAGCAAGTGAAACAAACCACGCTGGATGCGTATGCACACCAGGATGCGCCGTTTGAGCAGGTGATTGAAATCGTGAACCCCACGCCGCAGCTTAGCCACGCGCCTATCTTTCAGGTCTTGTTTGATGTGTTGCAAGACACGGCCAGCCAGTTTGCACTGCCAAACTTGAACGCGCAGCCCATTGGCTTTGTGAAGCAAACCGCTAAGTTCGACATTAATTTGGTATTTGTTGAGAACGAGACGAATGTGACAGCGTCTTGGGAATACAACACCGATTTGTTTGACCGTGCCACGATAGAACGCATGGCGCAGCATTTGCAAAACTTGCTGCGCAGCGCGGTGGCGCAACCCAGCCACCCGTTTAGCAGCTTGCCCGTGTTGAGCGACGACGAGCGGCACGCGTTACTCATCGAGAATAACCAGACCCAACGCAATTACCCCTTGCACCAAACCGTGCCGGAGTTGTTTGAGGCCCAAGCCGCGCGTACGCCCAATGCCACCGCCGTGAGCTGTGGCGACGATGCGCTGACCTACGCCCAACTGAATGCCCGCGCCAACCAGTGGGCGCATGCCTTAGCGCAGCAAGGTGTGCGGGCCGATGTAATCGTCGCGCCGTTTTTTGAACGTGGCATCGATTTTTTAACAGCGATTTTGGCAATCTTTAAGGCCGGTGGCGCGTATTTGCCGCTCGACCCGCACACGCCAACGCTGCGTATTCGGCAGATTTTGGCGCAGAGCAAAACGCCGTTGGTGTTGACGAATGCCGCGTTTTTGGCACAGGTGCAAGCGGCGATTGATGGGATGGTGGATGCGCCGAACGTGATGTTGATTGAAGCGTTGAGCAAGGGAGAAGCCCCCTCCCCGGCCCTCCCCCGTCGGAACGGGGGAGGG
>JAYTNY010000673.1:0-4138 GCA_043748055.1 Roseobacter sp. | reverse complement strand
GCTGCGCGTGGTCATCGTGTGCGCAGGCCTCGTCGTCTCGGCGTGGATGTTTTGGCGGTTTTGGTTGTAACCCCCGACCCCTAAAGGGGAGTCCTTGATCTCATCTATAAGTTCATCGTTCGTGACGAATGGATGGGCGTATAGCGAAACTCAAGGACTCCCCTTTAGGGGTCGGGGGTCTTGATGAAAGATTGAAAACTCGACGAATTGTTCTCTCGGCTGAGAACTTTGATGAATCGATTGCTCATGCCGCGCACATCATTCGCGCAGGCGGCTTGGTGGCTTTCCCCACCGAGACGGTGTATGGCTTGGGCGCGAACGCATTGGACGCGCAAGCCGCCGCCAAAATTTTTGAGGCCAAGCAACGCGCCCTTAGCGATCCGCTCATCGTGCATATCGCTACTACCGAAGCCCTCTCCGATTTGATGGAGGGTGGTTGGAGCGCGGCTGCCCCGCTCATCGATGCCTTTTGGCCCGGCCCGCTGACGCTGGTGCTGCCGTGCGGGCCGCGCATCCCGCGCATTGTTACGGCGGGCGGCGAGAAGGTTGCTATTCGTATGCCCAACCACCCTGTGGCGTTGGCACTGATTAAAGCCGCAGGCGTGCCCATCGCCGCGCCCAGCGCCAACTTGTTTGGGCATGTCAGCCCAACAACAGCGCAGCATGTATTAGATGATTTGGATGGCCGCATTGACCTGCTGCTGGACGGTGGCCCCACAACGATTGGCGTGGAAAGCACGGTGCTGGATGTGACGGTGAACCCACCCCAAATTTTGCGGCCCGGCGGGGTGACGCGCGAGGCCATTGCGGAGAGATTAGGGATTAGGGATTGGAGATTAGGGATTCACCAATCCCCAATCCCTAATCCCCAATCCCCCGCCTCGCCCGGCATGCTAGAAAAGCACTACGCACCCAATGCCAGACTCATTATTACTAAGAGCCTGGAGGACATGCGCACTCGGCACTCGTCGCTCGTCGCTCGTCACTTCAAGGTTGGCTTGTTGTTGATGGCGCACGAGCAGGCTGCGTTTCTGGGTCACACGCCCAGTTTTGTGTTGGGTGCAGACCTAATCAGCATGGCCCAGAATTTGTATGCGGGGCTGCGCGCACTAGATAGCGCGGGCGTGGATGTGATTTTAGTGACGCAAGTGGAGCCGGTGGGTATCGGCGAGGCGATTGCCGACCGCTTGCGAAGGGCGGCGGCAAAATAGCCTCATGAACTTACCCGATCTACGCATCCTGCCGTTGGCGCAATTGGTGCCGCACGAGAAGACCGACCCACGCCGGGTGAACCCGCTGATTGAGCGCCTCAAGACCGAGAGCGTGTTGAACAACCCACCCGTAGTGGCCCCGTTTGGCAACGGCGACCCGCGCTTTGTGGTGTTGGATGGCGCAAACCGCACCAGCGCCTTTGCTGCATTGGGTGTGCCGCACATGCTGGCGCAGGTGGTGAACTATGAGTCTGTTGAGTTAAAAGTTTGGCACCATGTGATTACGAATTGCAGCATGGAGGACTTGCTGACAATGCTGCAGGGCATTGTGGGCCTGAGCATCCGTGAGGCCGATTTGATGAGCGCACGAGCTGCGCTGGCCCGCCGCGAGGCGTTGGCCTTTATCTCGTGTGACAGCTCGAAAACAGATGTGTTGATGGGAGGCGATGACTTACGCACGCGCACCGACATGCTGAACCAGTTGGTGGATGCCTACGAAAGCTGCTCCAAAGTGCAACGGACGACAAGCGACAACTTGCTGGAGGCGCGCACTGCTTTCCCGGATGCCAGCGCCGTGGTGGTCTTCCCGCGTTACGAGCCTGCCGAGATTGTGGACTTGGCCCGCAGCGGCGTGCGCGTGCCTGCAGGCATCACTCGGCATGTGCTGCCGCTGCGTGCGTTGCGTTTGGGCTACCCCATGGAAATTTTGCGCGGCGTGCAACCCATCAGCCAAAAGCAAGCGCACCTAAGCGAGTGGATTTACGAGCGCGTGCAAAACCGCCGCGTGCGCACATACACCGAGCCGACGGTGTTGTTTGATGAGTAGGGATTTTCACCACAAAGAACATAAAGAAACACAAAGGACACTAAGAAAACTTTGTGAGCCTTTGTGTTTCTTTGTGTTCTTTGTGGTGAAAATCCGAAAGATCACATCTTCGGTTCGTAGCCCAGCGCGGCAGCCACTTCTCGATGCGCCTCGATGGCAAGCTGGCGCGGGTTGTCATCTGGCGTGGGGCAGACGATGCGCAGCACGCGCAGCTCGGCGTGTTGCGGTTTGCGGGCGCGTACCGAGCGCCACACAGCGGGCGCAATGGTCTCGCTGCCCCAGCCAATGGTCGGCACATTGTCGTACACAATGGCGCACAAAATATATGGAATTTTGTTCTCGGCGCAGATTTTGAACACGCCGTGATAGAACGGCTGCAACTGCCCCAGTGGCCCAATGACGCCTTCAGGGAAGAGCGACAGCGCGGGGAAGTGTGCGATTTTGCCCAGCTTAATAATGGCCTCGGCCCGCGAACGCATGCTGCTGCGGTCTACGGGGAAGGTGCCAGCGGCCCGGCCCGCCCAGCCGATGAACGGCCAAGCCAGATATTCTGCTGCGGCTAAAAACCGAAAAGGCAGTTGATGCAGCACGACAAATACATCGGCATAGCTGCTGTGGTTGGCGAACACAAAGCCCGCGTGCCCGCGAAAAACCTGTGGGTTGTTGCAGCGTATGCGCAAGCCAAAGATGGGCACAACAACGCGTGTGCAAAGCGTGCTGAGCCACTGCGCCAAACTGTAGCCTTTGATTTTTACAGGCACCCAGCCTACTGCGGTCATCATCAAACAAGCGATGAGCAAGAGTGGCAGGCCGATGAGGAGACGGAGGGAGCCGATGAGGGTTTGCATTTTGGGGATTGGTGATTAGGGATTGGTGATTAGGGATTGGTGAATAGTGAATCACTAATCCCCATTCACTAATAAATCTGCCTCGTCATCACGCCGCCATCCACGGTCAAACTTGTTCCGGTGATCCAGCGGGCGGCGGGGGAGGCTAGGAACAGGCAGGCATCGGCCACGTCTTCGGGCTGGCCCAGGCGGCGCAGGGGGGCGGCTTGCTGCCAACGGCGCACGCCATCGGGCCAGGCCTGCTCGATGCCCGCGCGGCCAATTAAACCCGGGGCGACGGCGTTGACGCGGATGCCGTGCGCGGCCAGCTCGTTGGCGCTGGCGCGGGTGAGCATGAGCAGGCCGGCTTTGCTGGCATCGTAGTGGCTGTGGCCGGGCGCGGGGTTCTCGGCCTCGATGCTGGTGATGTTGACGATGGCGCGTTCTGCGCTGGCTTGAGCAATTGCGTGTTTTGCAAACGCTTGGATGCAAAGAAAGGCGCTGCGCAGGTTGGCGTTTAGCACGTCGTCCCATTGCTGCGAGGTCATGTCGATGAGGCTGTGGTGCGGGTAAGCGCCTGCGTTGTTGATGAGGACATCGAGCTTGCCAAATTTGCAAACGACTTCATCGAACAGGCGTGTCACGTCGTCGGCTGCGGCCACATCGGCTTGCACGGCTAGGGCATGTCCGCCGGTTTGGGTGATGGTGCGGGCGATGGCCTCGGCTTCGGTTTTGCTGGTGCGGTAATGCACGGCCACGTTGGCCCCGGCCTCGGCAAAGCGGCGCGCAATACCCCGGCCCAAGCCGCTGCCTGCACCAGTTACCAGCACGGTTTTGTTTGTGAAATCGAGTAGGGATTTGACATTGGGGATTTGCATAAGATGCTAGGTATTTAACCCGCGCAGCGGGTTTTGCATAGATTAGCCGTCGGTTTCCTAACCGATGGCGATGGCTTGCGGCGGATACGGCATCGGTTAAGAAACCGACGCCTACACACCAGGAAACCCGCTGCGCGGGTTCGGTCTGCGTTCATTGTTGGGGCAATATGCCCAGCGCATCTGCAATTTCGCGGTGGGCTTGGGTTGTTAACTCGCGCGCGTTTTCATCACCTGTGGGTTGCACGCAACGCAGCGGAATTAGCTCGGCGCGAATGGGGCCGAGGTGTTGCGCGGCTTTCCATAGCACCTGCTGGAACTTTTCGTCTTTTAGCCAGTTCAATGGCTCTGGCTGGCTGTAGCGAATGGCACACAGCAGATAGGGGATTTGGTTTTTGA
>JAYTNY010000672.1:0-8041 GCA_043748055.1 Roseobacter sp. | reverse complement strand
GTGGCGTTTGTCGTCAACGCCTTGTCCTATCTCGGCTCGGCGTTCTTTTTGATGCAGGTGCGCGGGCGGTTCAGCTCGGCCAACACGCCACGCGCCAGCAGTGCGTCGCTGCGCTCGCTCACCGAGGGTTTTCGTTTCCTGAAGGCTAACCCGCGCGTGCTGGCCTTTGCGCTCGTCAAGCCCATCTGGGCGGTCAGCTTCGCCGCCGTTGCTTTGTTCAGCGTGTATTCGTATCAGGTTTACAAGGCGGGGGATTTGGGCACCAGTTGGCTGTATGCCGCGCGCGGCATTGGCTCATTTGTGGGGCCGGTGCTGCTGCAAGCCATCTTTGTGCCGCAAACGCCGAAGCAGTATGCATGGGTGATTGCGGGCGCGCTGGGGTTGTGCATTATTGGTTATGGCACCTGGGCGTTTAGCCTTGTGCCGCTGGTGGGCGCGCTGGGTATTTTTATTGCGCATCTGGGCGGTGGCAATGTGTGGACGTTTAGCCGCATCTATGTGCAAAAAGAAACGCCCGACCACGTGCGCGGGCGCGTGCTGGCGTTGGATGCGGTGGGCTTCACCCTCGGCACGGGCGTGTTCGCCTACATCATCGGTCAGGTCGCCAGCCATGCTTCGCCCATGTATGGCGTGCTGACGGGCGTTGGCACCACGCTGGTCTTTGGCCTCATCTGGTTTGTGTATATGCTGCGGCGGGTTATTTTGGCGCGGTAGCCGCTATCAGCACTATGCACCCTGAGCGCAGGCGGCCCTGTATCGGGTGCTGAGCATCGCAAAGCCATAATGTCTCAATCCGCATACACCGGCAGCAACCCCATCGGGTTTAACAGCGCGGAGTAGCCCTTGTGATCGGGCGGCAGCACCCAGCGCGTCTTGGGCTTGGCGATTGGCTCCAGCGCAAACACATCGTGATATGCAGGCGCGGATGTATGCGCCTTCCAGCTTTCCATCATCCCGCCTAGCGCGCTTAGCAGTTTGTGCCAGGTTGCGTCGGTGCTGTCGGCGCTGTGCTGCACACTCAACAGTTTGCCGCACCAATAGGTGGCGTCCTGCCAGCGGCCTGCTTTAATCAGCCGGTCTACCAGCGCCAGGCCCTTCACCACATAAGCCCGCTCGATGTGCTCGCGCCAGTCGTCGGTCCACTCGTCCCACACGCCGTTAAAGCCGGGCAAGAACTCGCCGTGCAGCGCCAGTTGCGCCATCAGCCCCTCGATGGGCATAGCTGCGTGGGCCGGTTGCAATAACTCGTGCACATCCAGCCAAATGCCCACATCGGGGTTACAGCGCACATGCAGGTTGTCCTCGGGCAACAGGGCGTTGCCGTCCACACCCGCCGCATTCAGCGTTTTGCGCAAGCGCCACAGCGCATGGCGCAAATGCGCCCTGGATTTTTGCTCGGTGGTGTCGGGCCAGAACAGCCCGGCCACTTTCTCGCGCCGTAAGCTCTTGCCCGCGTTTAGCACCAGATACGCCAGCAACGATTGCGCAGGCCGTGAGGGCACTGCAATGGGGGCACCCTTGTGTCGGAGGGTAAATTGGTCTAACAAGGTGATCTTGAGCATGATGCGCAAGATCATCCGAAAAACGGGTATGTGCGAAGTATCAGGAAAGGGTGGTTAGGTATCAGAGGGACGATTTCGGTTCGGAGGTTGAGGCTTCAGCCGGTGTATGAACGTGATTGCAGCCGAAACTTGCAATGGGGGTACTTCACCGCCTAAAGGCTCGGCCTCCGCCGCGCATCAAATCAACTGGCTGCGCAAGTTGGGCCGCGCCAACCTCATAATACCTTTCAGCTTGTTGATCTCGCCGCGTTTATCGCAAAACAGCACAATGGCGCGGGCTTTGGTCTTCTTCACCTCGCCGCGCAAGTTGTCCCAATCGATGCCCAACTGAAAAGCCACATCTTCCAACTCGTTCATATCAAAATACGCGTTCAGCATCTCTACCAGCGGGCGTGCCTCGGCAGAGAGGGTCGCCTCGGCGTTTTCGGCGGGCACATTAAAGTTATTGATCGTCGTGGTGTTTTTGTTACCGCCTATCAGATCGCCACCAACTTTGGCCTTGCTTCCCTCGGCAAAATACGCCCCGCCACCCGTGTTAATTACTTTCTTCTCGCCCTTCACGTAATCGCCGCCGCCCGTGTTCACCACATTCCCAAAATGCTGGGTTAGGTTGCCAGTGTTGCCAACCACCATGCCCTGCGAATAACGCGCATCAATCGAGCCAATCTGGATCGTGTTCGCCTCGCTGCGGCTGGCGGCTGCGGCCTGGCTCACTTGGGATTGGGCAGCAGCGGCTTCTGGCAGCGCGGCCAACTCTGGCAACAACAGGCCATCGCCATCGCGCAAATACAGCACCGGTGTGCCGAGGCCGCGCACATCTTGCTGGGCTGTGCTCAGGGCCACCCGCCCGGCGCACACGGCTTCGTCAAGGGTCAGGCCCGCCAACAACGCCTTGTAAAACGCGCCCATAAAGCTGATGGCGCTCGTGTCCTTCACCGCAAACTGCATGCCCACCACTGCGCCCACCTCGGCCTTCAGCAAGGCCTCGGCCACGCCGCTCCAACGCTGGTCGCTGCTGCCCTCGCGGCTGGCGCTGAAACACGCGCCCAGCACCGCCACACGCGCACCCTTTTGGCGCAACGCCACACCCAGCACGCCGCCCTCCACAAAATCGCTGCTGGCCGCGTCGGTCTCAAAGACCAGCTTGCCCAGGCCTTCCACCTGGCCGGGCTGCGCACCCATGCCGGTGGTCTCGTAAACGCCGTGCCCTGCAAAATGAAACACCTGCACGGCCTCGCTGCTCGCCAACATCGCCGCCAGCGTGGCGTTTGGCACAAAGTTAGCGTTCAGCCTTTGTTGGAGGGGCGTGAAGATGGCCTCCAGCGCCGCGCGTTCTTTATCCAAGTCCAGTGCGCGCTGGTCTTCTGGGCTGCACAAGGCTGCTACCAGGTTCACCTTTGTCAGCAGCCCAGTCGGGTTATTCCACGGCGGCAGCTTGCTGGCGGGATGGCGCACGATGGACACATTCGGATGCAGCGCTAGAAAATCTTGCACCGTGTTCTCGCCGCCTGCGCGGTTCAGCGCCATAAACTCCCAGGGCAGCGCCTGCATCTCGCCGCTCAACGCCAACCGTAGGCGCAAGCCCTCGCCTCGGCCCTGGGCTTGGGTTAACCGATCAGTCACCACCGAGCGCACCGGATCAGGCAGCAGAATATCGGCCAGCGCCCTGCCCAAAGCCAGCGCGTCCTCCCAGGTTGCCTCGCGGGCGGTGCCAGCGTCGCGCAGTTTGGTCAAAGCCTTCGAGTCAAAACTGCAAGGGATCGGCTCGTCCAGCACCGTCGGCACGATCAGCTTAAACGTCGCCGTCAGCGCGCCGCCCTCGCCACGCTTGCGGCTGAACTCGGTTGCCATCAGGGTTAAGTCTTGGTATTTCATATTTCCGCTTTGTAATCCTTCAACATCGCCCCCCAGCCCGTGTCTTTCGCCAACGCTAATTTGCCATAGGCCGATGAAACGGGCAACCTGGGCGGGGCCATGTAGATCGAAACGCCGCCGATGCCGTCAAACCACTCGCCCTGGTGCGCCTCGGCCAACACTGCGCCCGCCCCGGGCTTCAGCGCTGGGCCGATGGCTGCGGCAGCGGCCTTCACCGCCGGCTGCTGCGCTTTTTCTGCCAGCCGCACCGCCAGCGACCCCACATCCCACAAGTGGTAGCCGAACTTGCTGAGCTTAGGGTTGCGCCGTTTGTTGTGCGTTTCCTGGATTTGCGCCTCGTATTGTGCGGCCCACAGCGCTTTATATTCTTCCGGCATGTGCTGGCGCAACGCGGCGGCCAACGCTTGCACGGGTGCGCACAACTCGTTGATGCGCGCCAAATCCAGTGCCACTTTGGTGACATCACCGCCGTTCAGTAGGGGCGGGTTGGCGGCGTAATATGCGGCGTAGTCTTGCACCACCTGCGTCGCCAAGTCGGCCCCGCTCATCTCCGGATGGGCGCGCAGCTTGCTTAAGATAGTGTCGTAGGGCCAGCTTCGCCCTGGCACTAACTCCTCAGAGGCCACCAGGTAGCGCACACTCTCGCGCAATTCGTAGGCCACCTCCAGCGTCGCCATCACACAGGCATCCATACCCAGCAGGTCTATGGGCTGGCCGATGAGTTGCTGGGCATGCGCGCACACCTTCGCCAACTCAAGCGTGTCCACCGAGTGGCCGGTGCCGTCATCGAACAAAATGGCGCGCTCGGCGGCATCTGGTTCGGCCAAGATGTGTTGCAGGGTGGTGCGGAACAACGCCATGCTGCGCGCTGCGCCATCGCGCTCCGGTGCTTCAATCGCCGCCATCTCGCCGCGCGCCTGCTTCGCAATTTTGATGAGTTCCTTCTGATCCCAATACCCGCTGCCGTGGCTCCACAGCACCAAGCCATAGCGCTTGGCCGGGCATTTTTCAAAAGCCCATTTGATTGTTTCTAGTAGGCGGGCCGGGTCGCCGGAGTCGTAGGCGTGCATGGGTTCTTCGGGCTGCCCGACAATTTGGCGGGTTGCACCGCCCCAGCTATCAAATAGCACGGCCAGTTTGACTTTGTCGGTGCTGGGCGTAGCTAGGATTTGGTCGCGGCTGCGCGTGCCCGCGCTGTCCAGGTTGTTGTGTGCGGCGATGTAGGTGAGGAGGGTCCAGTCGGCTAAAGTATTCATCGTCATGGGCAAATTAGGTTTTCGCTTAGGTATTGCACACGCTCGCGGCAGCATAGTTCGCGCAGGGCTAGCTTCTTGGCTTGTGCCAGCACATCCTCCAAGTAAACCAAGAAGATGCGGGCGGTGTTATCGTCGCTGCTGGTGACGATGCGCAGGCCATCGGGCGAGAACTGGGCGCTGGAGACCGACCAGGTATGCCCGGAGAGGGTAGCGATGGGCTTACCGGAGAGGGCATCCCAGAGGCGGGCGGTTTTATCGCTGCTGCTGGTGACGATGCGTAAGCCATCGGGCGAGAACTGGGCGGTGGAGACGATACTTTCATGCCCGGAGAGCACGGCCAAAGCAAGAGGCTGAGCCACCGCCAAACGCAGGCTGCGTTCGGCTTCAAAGGTGGGCGCAGTCTGGGCGGCCGCCATCGCAATCAGCAGCGCACGTTCGGCATTCTTGTCAAGTTGCAATTCGGCAATAGAAGCCAATTCGCGTGAGCGAATGATGGTTTGTAATTTCTTGATCTCGAGCTGTCCCGCCTCGGCTGTTGCTTGCGCGGCGCGGGCAGCCTGTTCATTGGCTTGGGCGGTCGCTTGTGCCTGCAAGGCCAGGCTCTGGGCAGTTTGCGCCTGCCCGCTTTGGAAAAGTGCCCAGCCTGCCAAACCTGCCATCATCAAGGCGATGGCGGTTAATCCTGCAACGAGTGCGCGCGTTCGCCGGGCTTGTCGGCGCTTTTGGGCCTCGGCGGCGGCACGGCTGGCGCGCACAAAGTTGTTCACATCGTCGCCCGTGTGGGTTAACCGCTCCACATCGTCCAATGCCCGCCCTCGCAACAACAAGCTGGGGTCGTGGTTGCTGGTTGCCCACTGTCTGGCCGCATCGCGCAGGCGGTTGCGCTCGCGCAAGCTCTCGTGGGCCTCGTCCAGCCAATTCACCAGGCGCGGCCAGTTGCGCACCAGGGCTTCGTGGGCCACTTCAATTTGGGTGAGGGGCGCGCCATCTCCCTCTCCCGTTCCTACGGGGGAGGGTTGGGGTGGGGGCGCACCTGTCTGTTTCACCAACCCCTCAGCAATCAATCGTTCCAGCATCCGCTCCACCCGGTCGCGGGCCGGGCCACCCGCAAAGACCTGCTCGCGCAGAATGCGGCTGCTGGTGAACTCCGCCCCCTCGCCGGGCTGCACCATCTGCAAGAAGATGTGCTTCACCGCGTCCTGGTCTTCTTTGATTAACCCGGCGAACAGCGCCTCGGCGCTGCGCTCCAGCGCCTGGCGCGGGTTGCCTACTTGTTTGTAAACGGCGTCGGTAATGCGGTTGCGCCTGCGCGCCTTCCACAGCTTGAGCAGGGTGAACTGCAACAGGGGCAACCCCGCGCCCTCACCCAAGATCGTGGTGACGAGATCGTCCACGATGCCGTCGTCGAACTTGAGGCCGACCCTGGCGGCGGGTTGCTCTATCGCCGCGCGCAGTTCGTTAATGTCGAGCACGCCGACATCGCTGCGCGCGGCCTGAAAGCGGGCGTAGAACTCCGGCAGGCGGGCGACGTTGCCCACAAAATCCAGGCGCATGGTCAGCACCACCACGCAGGGCGGTGCCGCCTCGGTTAAACCGAGCAACTGCTGCGCAAAGGCGCGTTGGGTTGTCTCATCTTTGCACAGCGTGAATAGCTCTTCGAATTGATCCACGACCAGCAGGCGCGGCAGCGGCAATGGGTCATTGCTAAGTGCAGCCGTGAGGTTGGCGAGCGGGTCGCTGCCCGGCACAAGGGTGATGAGCTGCCACACCGGTTCGCCGCCTTCTTGGGTGGCGGTGCGCAGCCTGGGCAGCAGCCCGGCCAACACCAACGAGGATTTGCCGCTGCCACTGGCCCCGACCACGGTCAGCAATCGCTCGCCGCTTTGAATGCGCTCGTAGAGCTTTTCGACCAGGCGCTCGCGGCCAAAAAAGAAAGCGCTGTCTTGCTCGCCAAAGGCTTGCAAACCCTGGTAGGGGCTAGGCTCGTCGGGCAGTTCGGGGGCCAAAGATTCATCGAAGTCGGCCAGCGTGCTGTCTAGGGTGGCAAAAGTGTGGTTGCGGCGGATGAGGCGCGTCGCCCAATAATCCATCAGCGTTTGGGCTTCCTGGCGTTCGTGGTCTCCTTGCAAATACACCCCGCTGGCTGCGGCGCGTTGGATGAACGCAACCACCGTGCTGGTCAGGGCCTCGTTGGCGGCGGCATCATCCGGAGCCAGCCCACGCTGCTGTTGTAGCAGGCTGGCGTGCACGGTCTGCATCTCATCCAACGGGCGTGAGGGGTTAAATGTGGCGAGGGGGGCCGGAGTTGCCGTTTCTCCAGGTTCGCTCATGGGGTGGTCTTTGGCAAAACAGAGAGCAGCGCATCCAGGCGTGGGCCAATACCCAACAAGGCTTTGCACAACTCCAGCAGACTTATATCTACAAAAAAGAATTGCTTGCCAACCTGGCTGCGAAACTCAAAAAATGTGCTTCGCAGCAGCGCAGTTTGTTGAGCCTGCACGGCCGCATCCAGTTTGGCCGTGGTGGTTTTAATGCGAGTCATCAATTGATGGGTGGGTTCAGCAGGTTCCGCCAAAAGCGGCGTTAGCAATTCCAGCAAATCGGGCCAGCTTGTAGCCAGCTTTTTTTCTGGCTCATCTTCCACCAGGCGCAGAATGTTTTCAATCTCCTGCCAGCGGTCATGAATTTCAATCTGCGCGTTCAGGCTTTCACCAAATTGTGTCAAAGAGGCAATGCCCTCGTCGTATTGATGGATCAGGCTGGGGTCAAGTTTTTGTTGCACTAACTGGTCGCGCACCTGCGAGACGGCCTGGGCCAGTTGTAGCGCCAACAAACTGCGTGCGGTGACCTTCAGTTGGGTGTTGGCGCTTTCCTGGCGCTTACCAATTTCGGTGCGCATTACGCCCGTGGCCTCATCCAGCGAATCTTTGCTGAGGAGGGCTAATGCCTCGGCCAACTTTTGCCCGGCCTGCTCCAGCTTAATCACCCAACGCATCTCAACGGCGTTCCAGGCCAGCCTTTGCGTTACCTCTCGGATGCCACTGACGTTGGTGTGAAAGTCTTCGTTGTAGCTGGGCAGGTTATCCAGAAAAAGCATCTCGCCGGGGAAGTTGCCTACACCCAGCATGATGGGGCTGAGACAGTGCATTTGCAGGCGATGCAGATGATCGTGCAGCTTCTTACAGTCCGCCAGCAGCCGAATAAGTTGGCTGGCGCTTTCCAACCGATCGCGGAACACACTCAGGTGCGTAATCGCATCAGGCTTGAGCAACAGGTTGACGATGCGACCCAGCGCCTCTCCGGCGGCCTCGGTGTTGATCACAATCTTGGTGCCGACGTTGTCGCCCC
>JAYTNY010000671.1:0-3812 GCA_043748055.1 Roseobacter sp. | reverse complement strand
CAAACCGTTTTATGTGCAATGGTTTGATTACATGAAGAACGTGGCGCGCGGCGATTTTGGCACCTCGCTGCGCCACCCCAGCAAAACCATTGTGCAATTGTTGAGCGAACGCTGGCCCGCCAGTTTGCTGTTTGGCGGCCTGACATTGTTGTGGAGTGTGCCGCTTGGCATTCTGCTGGGGGTGATTGCCGCCGTGAAGCGCAACACCTGGATAGACAGCGTGGTAACGCTGATGTCTATCGTGGGCACCACCGTGCCCGTTTTTGCGTTGGGGTTGTTTGGGCTGTTTGTCTTCGCGATCCTGCTCAATTGGGTGCCTTACCCAGCCACTGCCGCTGGCTGGCAACCCGGCAAAGACCCACGCATTTTGATTCTGCCCGTGTTGATCTTTGGCTTGCAGCCGCTCGGCGTCATCGCCCGCCACACCCGATCCAACTTGTTAGAGGTGATGGGCCAAGATTTTGTGCGCACGGCAAAAGCCAAAGGCCTAACGCCCAATGTGGTGCTGTTTAGGCATGCACTGCGCAATAGCTTAATTCCAGTTATCACGATTTTGGGGCCGATCATCCCCAACGCGCTCACCGGCTCGGCCATCTTAGAGCGCCAGTTCTTAATCCCCGGCATCGGCAACTTTTTTATCGAAAGTATCTTTGCGCGCAACTACCCACTGATCACGGCGATGGTCATCATCATCGCGGTGGCCTGGGGCATTTCGTATCTCATCTCGGACATTGCCTACACCATCGCCGACCCACGCATTCGCATTGGAGGAAACAAGTAAAGCATGGCGATCACCTCAACCGCACTGCCCCCAAGCACCACTGAAGCTGCAGCAAAACGCATGAAGATGTCCACCCCGCTGCAACTGGCGTGGGCGCGCTTTCGCCGCAACAAGCTGGGCCTGGCCGGCGCGGTGATCGTCTTTTTGTTTATCTTCGTCGGTGTGGCTGCGCCGGTGCTGGCCCCGTATAGCTACGACAAATCCGGCTTCAAGTTCAACCAAACCCCCGGCACACTGCCCAACCACCCGCTAGGCACCGACAATGCCGGGCGCGATTTTCTCTCGCGCATGATTTATGGGGCCAGCACCAGCTTGCAGATTGCGACCGGCGTCATCGCCATCGCCTTAGCCATCGGCCTCACGTTGGGGTTTGCCTCGGCCTGGTTTGGCGGCGCGGTAGATTTTGTCATCACGCGTTTCATCGAGATTTTTGTGTCTATCCCGGCACTGCTCTTTCAGATGCTGCTGATTCTGGTATTGGGCGGCAACATGCTCAACGTCATCCTCGCTATCTCGCTGTTGGGGTGGATGGAGTTAGCGCGGTTGGTGCGCGGGCAAGTGCTATCGTGGCGCGAACGCGAGTTTATTGATGCCGCCAAAAGTTTGGGCGTGTCCACCGCGTCTATCGCCGTGCGGCACATCTTGCCCAACATTTTGAATTCAGTCGTGGTAGCAGTTACGTTTGCGCTGCCCGCCGCCATTCTGGCCGAGGCCACCCTCAGCTTCTTCGGCCTCGGCATCAACGACCCGATCCCCAGTTGGGGCAAGATGGTGGGTGTGGCCGTGACCTTTGCCAACCGCTTGCAGCAATATTGGCACCTGGGCATCTTGCCCGCCGGTTGCCTGTCCATCGTCATGCTAGGCTTCAGCTTCTTTGGCGATGCCCTGCGAGACGCGCTAGACCCACGCGCCAGCCGGTGATTGGTGAATAGGGATTGGGGATTTGTGAATTCACGAATCCCCAATCCCTATTCCCTCTTCATCTGCACCACCAGCCCAACCCCCACCAACACCACCAGGCCCACCGTCACCAGCGTCGGCGTCAGCGCATCACCCAGCAACCCGCGTGCGCCGTTCAGAATGAGGTTCGCGCCTGCGAACGAGGACAGCAGCACCAGCGCCAGCTCAAAGGCGCCCATGACGAGGATGAAGCCCAACACGCCGCCTGCGATGACCGCTGCCCACCAATAGCCACCCAGCGTGGTGTTTAGCAGCGTCATCACCATGTAGGTACCGCCCGCGCCTGCCAGCGCACCCACAATGCGCAGCAAGGTCTCTTGCAATTGCGTCGCCAGCAGCGCCGCTAATCCACCCACCACCAGGCCGATAATCGTGCCTGTCCAACCCAGGTTGGCGCTCTCGCCCAGCACCAAGTTGGTTAAGCCCAGCCCCAGCAGAAAAAACACACCCGCCACAAACACAAAATACAGGCGGCGGCCCAGCATCAGCAGCACGCCGCCAACGGCGATGGAAATAAGGGAGTTGATTGGAATCATGGGTGTGAGTAAATCACAAATGCTGAGTATCTATATCATTCACCTCGATGAGCAATTCGAACAACCTAACGATCCCCGAAGACGGCATGAAGCTGATCCGCGACACCACGCTGGCCCCCGGCGTGTATTTTTTGCCCAACGGGATTGAGCTGGCCGCCGACAACATCACCCTGAACGGCAACGGCGCACTTTTAATCGGAGACAGCTTCAAAGGCCGTGGCGTTTGGGCCACGCAGAAGATTGGCCTGACGATCAAAAACGTCCATGTCGGGCGTTACTATCACGGCATCCACATCAACGCAGGCGCAAACATACGTGTGCAAGGCTGCGCCGTAACCCGCACGCACGAGCTGCCTGGGCACGACACGTTTTTGGATGTGTGGCTGGATCGCAGCCAGGCCTACGGCGGCGGTGTTTTTTTTAGCGGGGTGCAGGATGGTTTTATTGAGGACAACGATGTGCAGCACCAGCAAAACGGCTTGTTACTCTACGGCTGCAACAAGATAGAGATTGCGCGCAACAACGCCTCGTTCAACAGCGGCTATGGCATCTTGCTCTACGAGTCGTCCGAGAACGAAGTCACCCACAACATCGCCGACTATTGCAGCCGTACCTATCATGTCAACGCCGAGGCCGATGTGCTGAAGCAGCGTTACCACGTGGGTGGGGATGGTGCAGCGTTGGTGATGATGTGCAGCTCGTCTAAAAACACAATCAAGCACAACAAGCTGCGCGCCAGTGGCGATGGCGTTTTTCTGGGCGGCTTTCACAAAGATTATTTGAAGGTGCCGTGCAACGACAACTTGTTTGAGAACAACGACGGCAGCCACAGCCCCAACATCGCTTTCGAAGCCACGTTCAGCCAGCGCAACGTTTTTAGAAATAATCGGGCTGAGCGCTGCAAGTATGGCTTTTGGTTGGGCTACAGCAGCGAGACGTTGGTTGAGGGCAACGTCATCAAAGACAACTGGGTGGCGGGCCTCGCCATCGAACACGGCTATAAGAACACGATTGAGGGCAACACCTTTGAGCGCAACCGCAACGGCGCGCAGTTTTGGGTGGGCGCACAGCCTGCGTTTGGGGATTGGTATCCGGAGTGCGTGGAGAGCTACGAGACATCAATCAAAAACAACACGTTTACAAAGCACGATGCAGCCGTGCACGTGTGGACAGGCAAGGCCGATGGCGTTGCGGTGGGCGCGAAATGCCATCACTTTGGGGTGATGGATAACGAGTTGACGGACAACCGCGTGGGCATTCAGTTTGAGCGCGTTCGGCAAAGCAGCGTGTATGGCAACCGCGTGTTCGAGAACGTGGAGGCGGGCATTAAATTAGTAGGCTGTGTGGAAATGAACGTGGCGGGCAACGTGATGGAGCGCGTTTAATTTAGCGGCGGGAATACAATCCGCTTGTTCGAGCTTATTTCGGTTTTGTTTGGAGGTGTAATCATGAACGCATTTGGACACTCTGTTTCGCGGCGGCGGTTTATTCGGTTGGCAACGGTAGGTGGCGGTGTGTTGGCAAGTGGCTTGTTG
>JAYTNY010000670.1:0-5874 GCA_043748055.1 Roseobacter sp. | reverse complement strand
CTGTGTTACACCTGTCGCGGCTTGCACAATGCGCTGGGCGCGGTCGCGCAACTTGCTGTTGCTCGGCTGCAAGTCCACCATTAAGTTGCCGTAGGTCTTGCCCAGCTTAATCATCACCGTTGTGCTGATCATGTTCAGCGCCAGCTTGGTGGCCGTACCTGCTTTCATGCGCGTCGAGCCGGTGATGACCTCTGGCCCAGTGAGCAGGGTGATGTTTATTTCGGCGGCGGCGTGAATGGCGGCGGGTTGCGTGCAGGCCATGCTGAGGGTGAGCGCGCCACGCCTGCGCGCCTCATCCAGCGCACCAATAGCGTAGGGCGTGCGCCCGCTGGCTGCAATGCCCAGCACTGCGTCATCAGGCCCAATTGCCAATTGCTTCATCTCCTCTGCGCCCAGCGCTGGGTCGTCCTCGGCACCCTCGGCGGTGCGAAACATGGCGGCTTCGCCTCCGGCGATGAGGCCCACCACCCAACTGCGCGGGGTGTTAAACGTGGGCGGCATCTCGGACGCATCCACCACGCCCAGCCGCCCGGATGTGCCTGCGCCCACATAGACCAGCCGCCCGCCGTGCTGCATGCGGGCTGCAATCGCATCCACCGCCCGCGCAATATCGGGGATGGCCGCCGCGACAACTTGCGGCAGGCGCGCATCTTCGGCGTTGATGAGGCCCAGCACGGCCTCCGTCGTCATCTGATCTATATCCGTGCTGTTGGGGTTTCGGGTTTCAGTTAAGGGAATCGTCATCACAGTTTCCTGTTTGCAGCATACTCTGTTCATCACTAAAAAATGAGGATGACAAATTATGTGGGTGATTGGCTTAATGTCTGGCACATCGGCAGATGGGGTTGACGCGGCGCTCTGTGAATTCAAGGGGGCGCCCGGCGCGGGGTTTGAATGGCGGCTGCATAAGCACATCACCGTGCCTTATGAAAATGCGTTGCGCAACGAAGTGCTGGCCTGTGTGCAGACTGATGGCGGCACGGTAGCCCGCCTGTGCGCGTTGAACGTTTTGCTGGGCGAGGCATTCGCGGCAGCAGCGACCCAAGTAGCGCACGAGGCGAATATGCCTCTGGAACAGATTGCGTGGATCGGCAGCCACGGCCAAACGATGTGGCACATCCCACAGCGGGCCACGTTGCAACTGGGCGAGCCAGCGGTGATTGCCGAGCGCACGGGCGCAAATGTCGTCAGCAATTTTAGGGCGCGCGATATTGCAGCAGGCGGGCATGGTGCGCCGCTGGTGGCGTTTGTGGATGCGCTGTTGCTCACTCACCCAACTAAGACGCGGGCGGCGCAAAACATTGGCGGCATTGCGAACGTGACGTATTTGCCGAGGGCGGAAGAGATTAGAGATTGGAGATTAGAGATTGAGGCAAGTCAATCTCCGTTTGCCTTCGACACCGGCCCTGGCAACATGCTGATGGACGATGCCGTGCGGCGCATGACGCAGGGTGCGCAACAGTACGATGCGGATGGCGCGATTGCCGCACAAGGCCAAGTCTCCAGCGAGTTATTTGAAGAGTTGATGGAGCACCCCTTTCTACACAAGGCACCCCCCAAGACAACCGGCCGCGAAGTCTTTGGTGCGCAGTTTGGTGAGCAGGTGTGGCGCACGGCCCAGCAACGCGGCCTTCGGCCCGAAGATGTGGTGGCAACCCTGACGATGTTCACGGCATGCTCAATTGCGCAGGCCTATCGCACGTTCTTGCCTGCGATGCCGGATGAAGTCATCGTCTCCGGCGGCGGGGCGCATAACCCCACCCTGCTGCGCCTGATGCGCGAACAGTTGGGGCCAAACGCGCGGGTGTTGCTCTCGGACGAAGTGGGCATCCCATCCGCAGCCAAAGAGGCCTTAGCCTTTGCACTGCTGGCCTACGAAACGGCACATGGCCGCCCCAGCAATTTGCCCGCCGCCACCGGCGCAAAACGCGCAGTTGTGTTGGGAGATGTGACGCCGGGGGCGAACAGGCCGTTGGCGGCTACCCACTGACTATTCCACCGTGTACAACCACCAGCGCGCCTGTGGCTTGTTGCGGTTACGCGTTTGGCGCTCACAATAAATCTTCATGCGCTCGCCACGGGTCGTCTCAAGCTCGAACCAATGCTTGCGCACATACACCTCGTTGCCAGCGGTGTGGCCTTCCGGCGAGCTGCCCTTCCACGTTCGCAACACCCGCGCCACGCTGTAGCCCACATCCCGCCAAACAAAGTGGCTGGGCGCGCCCGGTTCGCCGGTGGGCAACGCAGCGGCGGTGCCATCCGGCAAGGTAATGGGTTCGCTGATGAATTGCGCGGCCATCTTAAGGAATCTCAATCTCCCAAATTGCGCCCTCGCCTTCAAAGTCCAGCACATATAGCTTCTTGCCAACGAGTACCGAATCGATGGGGCGGGAGAAGCCGCGCGCAATTTGGGTCATCGTTGCGGCATAGTTGTCTCCGCGCTTCGTGGGCTTTACCAGCAACAAATCTTGGCCCACATCGCGCAGCGTGCCGCCGGCTGAACCCCAGCTCAGCACAAACAACCCACCCTTGTAATCCTTGCTTAGCGCATTGGCTGTGTCGAAGGCCAGACCCAAAGGTGAGCGATGCGGCGTGATGCCCAACAGCGGCTTGCCCTCGCGGCTGGCATCGCCCTCGCCGCCGTCCGGTTTGCGATACGAATCGGCATCCGGGCCGAGGTTTGTGATGGGATCGGTGAACTTCACGCCGCTGGGCACAGCCGGGAAGTTTGGCGCAAAGGTATACAGGTTTTTTGCTACGGCAAAAAAATCATCGTGCAGTTTTTTGTCGGCGGATGGGGCATAGCCGGGCCTGATCACCGCGTTGTCTTCGTCCCCCAGCCGCCACGGAAAGCCATAGTGCCGCCCTGCGCGCAGCCAATTAATTTCGTCGGGGTAATCGGCATCCGGGCTGTTGTCACCGCAGAACAGATCGCCATTCGCAGCAAAGGCCAAATCGTAGCAATTGCGCGTGCCTTGTGCAAACACATAACCCAACGCCTTCAGCTTGGCGGCATCGTTCGGCAGCGCAATCAAGCTCTTGGATGTAGCCGGGATGCGAAACACGGTCGTCGTCAGCGCGAGCTCGCGCAAATTGGGCCACAAGCCTTTGGCATTTTCAACCTCGCCGTGGTCGGTGCGGCTGCCGCTGTTGATGTACAGCCATTTGCCATCCGGGCTAACAGCCAGGCCATTAAAGTCGTGGTCGAACTGCGTGTCGCCAATTGGGTAAGGCTCGGTTTGCATCAGCGTGGCCCAAGTGCGTTTGCCATCAACCCCAAACACGCCTTTGCGCACACGCGCCGTGTTGGTGCCAGCCACCTTGCTGTTGCAAGTCACATAAATAGCGCCGTCCGGGCCAATGGTCATGCCCGTCGCCATGCAATCGTTGCCCAACACGCCACTACCCGCGTAAAGCTGCGTGCCTTTGGTCTCGGTGGGTTTGATGCGGTACAGATCGCCACTGGGGTTCATGTAAATCAATTCGCCCGTGCGCGCGTCGTAGGCCAGACGAATAAAGCCTGCACCCAAAGATGCTACTTTGCGCAGCGTTAAATCTTTGCGCAGCAGTTCGGGTTGGCCCACAGCCTGCGCGGGCGAACCGCAACTGATGAGTATCCCCAAACAAAAAACCAACGCGGTATGTATTTTTTTATTCATCGTGTTCAATTTGGCGCGGCATACACCGCCACAAAAACAACCCCACCCCCTGGGTGCGGCGCAACCCCAACCCCTATTTGTTTGTAGCGCGGCGAGACGATTTGCGGGCGATGAAACTGATCGCCCAGCCACCACTCAAACGCGCCCTGTGCCGTGTTGTCAAAGGCCCAGCTTTCCTCGGCAGCAGCAGCGGCATAACCTGCGCGGGTCACGCGTTGCGCAGGCGTAGAGCCATCGGCCCCAGTGTGGCCGCGTGGGCCTAAGCCGAACAAGGTTTGCCGTTCTTGCGTCGCCAAAAAATTGGCTTGGGCTTGCGCAGCTTGTTGCAACTCTGGTGCAAGTTCGTAGGGCGCCAGGCCCAGCGAGGCTCGCGTCTGGTTATGCAGGTTGAGCATCTCGGTGCGCGCATCGCCGTTAGCACCAGGGTCAATGTCTACGGTCGCAATCACCAGCGGCGCATCGGGCGTGGGCATGGGTGGCTCGGTGCTGATGGGAGTCGCGGCAGCCGTGGGCGGCACTTCGGGCGTGTTTTGCACAGTGGGCAACGGCATCAGCGTGGCGGGGATGGGCGGTGCGGTGGGCGTAGCCACTGGCGTAGGCCTGGGTTGCCGGGTAGGCGAGGCAAACACGGTGACAGCGATAGCGGCATTCGGTCTCGCATTCGGCGCAGGTGTGGCCTCGCTCGCGCTGCAACCCGCCATACAACCCATCAGCAAGCAAGCGAACAAAACACAAACAGCTTTGTAATGCACCTGACTATTTTGTGGGCGTGCAGGCGGTTTGCCAAATCCAAATTATGTTTGGTCAAGGCGCATTCAGCGCGCATTCAGCGCGCATCCAGCGCGTGGTCGCGCAAGTCCGCTAAGTCCACAAACTCCAACGCCACAATATGAGTGGCTTCCAAATCAACTTGCGGCGCGAGGCCTACATCAAAGGCTTCTTTCCAACGCAGCACGCACAGGCACCACTGGTCGCCGGGCTTTAGGCCAGGGAAGCCGTATTGCGGATGCGGCGTGGTCAGGTCGTTGCCCATCGCTTTGGAGAATTCCAAAAATTCGCTCGTCATCACGGCGCACACGGTGTGCAAGCCTACGTCGTCGCCGCCGGTGTTGCAGCAGCCATCGCGGTAAAACCCGGTGAGGGGTTTGAGGCTGCACGGTTTGAGTTCGGTTCCTAATACGTTTGTTGGCATGGTGCCTTGTCTCCTAGAATTCTTTCTCAAAATACACGACGGCGTAACCTGCTTTAGTCCCTGTCGCAACTTGATGATAACCGCTGTGAAGATAAAACCGTTGCGCTTGATCTTGCTGAAGCGTGGTGTCGAGATGTAGCGTGCGATACCCAAGTTCTATCGCTCTCGCCTCAAGGAACGAAAGCACCATTCGTCCAAAACCGCGACGTTGAAAATATAGATGCACGCGCATGCGCGTAATCTCCGCTCGCACAGCCGATGTCTTTTTCAAGCCACCTATCGCAACAATTTGACCTTCGTGCTCGCCAACAACAAACTCACCGCCGCTATTGAGAAACTGCAACTCGATTTGCTTGAGGTCTGCAAAATACCTTTCAGATGCATGCACACCGCTGATGTCAGGACACATTTGGATGGGCCTAGCCTGCAACACACAGCAAAGTCGGCCTACGCCGACTGGAACAAAGTTCATTTCAGAAAGTGTCCCGACATCAGTGCACACCGATAGTTTCGCTTGCCAACGTATGAAGCGACTATATTGCATCTTGGTCAAAGGGTTTATATCGTCGTATGTTCATGTGACTGAAAACAAACGTGACGCGTCATCGTGAAGGCACCGGCACAAACCTATGTTGATTGCGCCATGTCACGCGGATGCTAGACTTCGAGCAATTATTCATTACCGTGTGCCTCATAAAACACGACGACACAACACCTATGAGTTTGGTTGAGCTACGTAGCAGCATTGAAGCTCACTTTAACAAAAGCGAACTGGAAGACTTGGCTTTTCGTTTAGACATCAAGTATGACAACTTGCGTGGCGAGACACTCCGAGACAAAGCCAGAGAGTTAGTCTCATATTGTGAGCGCTGCGAGCGCCTGCCGGAACTTGCCGAGGCATGCCGCCAGTTGAGACCGCTTGTTCAGTGGCCAAGCAATATTGGAAACACGCAATCACTTCGGTGGGGTATCCAAAAGCGCAGAGTCAAATGGCTAGTGCCCTTATGTGTGGTTTTTGCAATA
>JAYTNY010000669.1:0-14993 GCA_043748055.1 Roseobacter sp. | reverse complement strand
GTGCTGCGCCAGGATGTGGCCCACAAGCCCGAAGACCACGCCCGCTTTCAGCGCGAAGGCCGCTTGCTGGCCAAGCTCAAACACCCCAACATTGCGCAGGTTTACGATGCCGATGTGGATGAGGGCCAGTACTATCTGGCGATGGAGTACTTCCCCAGCGGCACATTGCAGGCCCAACTGGCGATGGAGGGCGCGTTGCCCATCCAACAAGCCTTGCGCATTGCCCGGCAAATTGCCGATGCGTTGGCGCACGCGCATGGGCAGGGCATCATTCATCGAGACATTAAGCCCAGCAATATTTTGCGGGCGGACGAGAACCGATATGTGCTGGCCGATTTTGGCATCGCCCAATCGGGCGATATGAGCGGCGGCACGCCGACGATGGCGATGGTGGGCACCCCGGCTTACATGTCGCCTGAGCAGATTCGCGGCAAGCCCGAACCCCGCAGCGATGTTTACTCACTGGGCATTGTGTTGTACGAGATGTTGACCAGCAAGCCGCCCTTCGAGGCCGATAGCCCGGTCACGCTCATCTATCAGCAAATCTCTGAGGCACCCACACCCATTCATCGGTTGCGCGCGGATGTGCCCGCCGAGGTGCGGACGCTGGTGCATCGCGCCATCACCAAAAAGCCACAAGACCGCTACGAAAGCGCCGAGGCGTTTTCGGCAGCCATTGCGGCGCAGTTGGCAACCACGCGCAACAGCGCTGTGCCGGCTGCAGCGCAGCGCCGCAAGCGTATCTGGCCAATTGTGGCGGCGGCGCTGGGGATGTTAGGGTTGATTGGGATTGTGGCGGCGGTGGTGGCCCAAACACCCTATTCGAATGGGTTGCCCGCGCTGGGTCTGGCGGGTCCATCCAACACAGTCACTGCGTCGCCAGTTGTTGCTCTAATCGCAGCTACCGAGGTGCGCGAAACGGCAACGACTGTAACGACGCTGTTGCCCACAAACATCCCACCGCCGTTGACTGCAACGCTGTTGCCCGCAACGCCAACGCAGGCTCCATTAGCCACGCCACAATCCACGCCAACTGAAACTGTGGCAGCTACTGCGACCGCGACTGCGACCGCGACCCACACACCTACACCGACCGCTACACGCAAACCGCGCCCATTGGCTACGCGGCGCCCAGCCAGCACGGCAACGGCCCAACCGGTGGCTACTGTGCAACCGGCTGCAACCGATATGCCAACCGTAGCACCGCCACAATCGCCCAGCCAACCCTCGCAACCCAAGCCCACCGAGCCGTCCCAGCCTCCGCCGACGCAGCCACCCGTGCAGCCCACCTCGCCGCCAGAACCGACCCCGCCACCGGTGATCGTGGAGCCGACCTCGCCCCCGCCTTAAGACTGCAAGGTTTTGCCCGCTTGGCACAAGCTGCCTCAAAGTTGTCACCTGCCCACGTCGCAGGTGTCGCTTCTCCATCTATCATTAGACCTCTTGGTACCTCTTGTAAGAAGTCTATTTAGGAGGATGTGATGGTTGCATGCATGCACAAGGTGGCTCGTAAATTAGCTCATAGTTGTTTGGCACTGGTGATCAGCATCGTTTCTGGCCAGGCCACCCAGCCTACTTTGGGATCAAGCCGCGCGCTGTTGCGCCACTCGGCCAGAGATGTAAATGAGGGCGCTGCGCTCACCAACTTGATTCGCAATGGCGATTTTGACAATGGCCTTGCCGGTTGGGATCTGGGTATTTCTGGCGGGGCTAACGCAGCCATGAAACCCGTCAATTCCGATCTGTCGGTCTGGAGCCCGCCAGCAGTGCGGGTGGTGATTACGACAACGGCTGTGCCCAACAATTCTTGGACCATTCAGTTTCGGCAACAGATATCGCCTACCGCAGGCTTGACCTACAGCGTTCATTTTGTCTTAAAAGCAGATGCCGAGCGCATCTTCAGAGTGGTTGTTCAAACTTCAAATGGCTCCAGGGTTTACTGTGCTTCCGAGACATTGATCGGAACTGCGACGGCGAAGGATTATTCGTTTATGTGCGCCATCACCGAAACGGTGGAAAGCTATACGGTGCTTTCGTTTGATTTTGGCGCGCATGCGGCCAGCACCACGTTGGACAAAGTGACGTTTATGCCGCTGCTCAATCAGCCCAACCTGCTTGTGAATGGCGGATTTGAAACTGGGAACATGCAGGCTTGGAAGGTGCAGAACGATAGCCAATGGTTGCTGAGCAACAGCGCCCCGCCTGGCGGCAACTGGTATGCACGCTTGCTTAATCACGGCTGGGCCGAACAAGATGTGGCCACTGTGCCTGGACAAACATATTCTGTGTCCGCTGATGTTCGGTTGGATCGTGTTGTTATCACGCCGACCTATGGATATATGGTTTTGGATGTGTATGACGACGAGGCAAACCGGCTCAACAGTTACCGAATGCGGCTGGATGAGATCACCCGCACCCAATGGTTACATCCCAGTTACACCTTTACGGCTCAATCGTTAACCACAACGATCTGGCTTGGCACCTATCAAGATAATGCGGGTGTGGTCGAAGCCTCGTTCGACAATGCTGTGATGGGGACAGGCCCGATCGCTCTTCCCAGACAGCCGACGGTCAATTTGTATGACCCACTCAACGACCTGAACCTGACTCATGAAGTTTCAGACTTAACGCATTTGTTTATCACACATGACAGCGCGGCAAGTTTTGAAAATGACGACTCGCGTCTCGTTAGAACCGGCAACAGCATTGCCGCTGAATGGGTGGCGTGGAAAGTAGAAGGCATGCGAACTTTCACTGCAACGGCTTATTATGTGCCGGGGGTCGAGACTTCGCGCATCTGGCTAAAGCTATTTCGTTTTTACTATTCGGCAGATAACGTGTCGTATACACGCGTTGCACCCACTTTCTACTTTGCAAACACAGATTGGAACCGGGTGTCTTACATCGTGTCGCTTCCTGCTGGAGCACGCTATGTGAAAGCAGCCTTCCCGGCCAACACAAACCAGTTCTGGTCGCCACAGCTAGGCTCGGTGGGTATTCTCACCACGGCCATTTCGTCGGTTCGCACCAACCCGAACAATGTCGCGCCCGATGGCAGCCCGTATGTGTGGTACCAGTTGCTCGAGCCAATCGTGCTAAGCGATGTGAACCGAATTGAAGCGCCCGGTCTGACCGATGGCGATTTGCTCGGTGATAACCCGATCAGTGGCGAGCCTGATCTCCCCGGCGTGTATCAGGCAGCCGGTGTTGTTTGGGCGCAATCCAAAAAGATTGATCGCGTTGCTTTTACAAATGGAAGCAATATCGGGCAAGGCGTCTTTATCCGAGATTTGCATTTGCAAATCACCCAGGATGGGGCTACCTGGCAACGCCTCTCAGTGCCCGTTTCGCCAACCTATGCTTACGACAGTGTCGCTGCGGGAGGCAAGACATTTACATTCACAACCAATTTCACCGAAAGCGTGCGAGGGGTGCGCATCGCCGGGCGTGTGGCCGACAGCAGCTCCTCGCATCAGGCCTTTATCGCCGAAGTGGAAGCCTACGCCCCAACCATTTCTTCAAGAGTTTCGCTGCCGTTTGTGACGCGGGCGAAGTGCGGGCAAGGGCCACCCGAACAAGAACCGAACAACACCACAGGGCAGGCAAATGAATTAGTCTCATGCGTCACGCGCACCGGCACTACCATCCGAGCCACCGACGCTATCACTGACCACGATTACTTCAGCATCAACTTGCCGGTGACCGGGTCAATTACCGTAACCTTGTCGGGACATGCGGATGTGAGCCAAACGATTTCCTCCTCCTATTTTCAACTGCTGCTGCGCAGCCCCGATAGCTCAAACTACGCCATTATTGGGAAGCCGCGTTTCACTGCTCCGTGGGTCATCACCGCGACGAACCTGATCCCTGGCATTTACTACGTGCAGCTCTTCCGTGATTTCAAGCCACCCGCGCCCATTCCCAACCCCAACGCTCAATATCAACTTACAGCCACGTTCCCGTAACCACACTCAGGCGCTCTAAAGCCTACGGGCTATGCTTCTTTGATTTAGAACACCTGTGCTACACTTATCTGCATGGCCAGCCAGCTAAATTTGCAAGATGCCATTGCCGAGTTTGGCAAGAACCTCAACAAGCGCCCCATCAGCGACAACACCCGCAAGGCGTTTTGGGGCGATGTGAATATTTTTGCGCGCTATCTCACGCCTGAAGACGACAAGCCTGCGCCGGTCATCAATACCGTCACTGCCGAAAACATCCGCGCCTTTTTGACGCACGAAGAGCAGCGCCCAAAAGCCAACAGCCCCAAGTCTTTGGAGCGTAGGCTCACTTCACTTAAGGTCTTTTTTGCATGGCTTAAAGATGCAGGCCATCTCGGGTTTGATCCTGCTGAGGGTATTGCTTACAAGCCTTTCCTCGATCCACTGCCGGAGTTTTTGAGCGCCGAGGAGCAGATCAAAGCCATTGATGCGGCGCGACATGTGGCTGCGGGCGAACGCCTAGACACCCGTCCACTGGTTGCTATTTTGTTGGTGCTGGACACGGGTATGAAGAAGGGCGAATGCCTGAAACTGGTCTGGGACGACGTTGACCTCGACCGCCGCAACGTGCTGATTCAGTACGACAAAAAGCACCTGGAGTTCAAGAACCGCCGTTTACCCATCAGCGATGACTGCGCTGATGCGCTCAAGCATCACTTCTCGCGCTTCGATATTACAAACGGCAAGCCTTTGTTTGATTGCACGGGCCGCAACCTCGAATACATTTTTAACCGCAAGGTCGCGCCGTTGGCGGGCCTTAGCGCCCTCACCTTCGAGATGCTGCGCTGGTCGTGCGCACTGTCTGAGTTCAAGCTGGGTGAGTTGAGCACAGAGCAGTTCGAGATCAAGTACGGCCTCTCTGCATTGGGCTGGGCCGAGATGGAAGCGAAGCTGGAGCGGATTGTGAAGAGCCAGACGTAACCGATATTTCTTACAGCATTACAGCATCACGCAATAGTTCATGCTGTGATGCTGTAGTGCTTTACGCATTACCATTCGCGCATGCCCTCTCCCTCCAAATTTATCTTCAAAGACACCGCGTTCGAGCTTTTTCGCGATTATTCCTTCATCATCCTCGGCGCCATCATTCAGGCGCTGTCCGTCGTCATCTTTTTTGCGCCAGCCGATCTGGCTCCGGGTGGCATCAGCGGCGTGGCGTTTCTGTTCAATCGCTTGTTGCCTGTGGCATTGCCCATTGGTGTGTGGCTGTTAATTTTGAACTTGCCGCTGTTGGTGTTGGGCGGGCGCTACTTGGGTGGCTGGCGCTTCGTGGCGCGCACAGCGCTCACTGTGGTGCTGTATTCCGGCTTCACTGCGCTGTTTGAGGTGTGGAAGATTGGCGGTGTCACGCACGATATTTTGCTCAACACCTTGTTTGGGGCCATCGTGGGTGGCATTGGTTCGGGACTGGTTTTTCGTGCCCGCGCCACCACAGGCGGCACCGATATTCTGGCCCTCCTGCTGGTGCGTTGGCGCAGCGTGCCACTCAGCCAAAGCTATCTCATCTCCGATGTGTCAGTCATCGCCTTCGCTGGCCTGAGCCTGGGTTGGGAGAAAGCACTGTATGCCCTCATCGCGCTGTATGTGGGTGGCTTGGCCGCCGAGGCTGTAGCCGAAGGCGTGCATATCAGCCGCACCGCGCTCATCATCACCGACCAGCCAGAGATCGTAAGCGATGCCGTGTTGAACCAGATGGGGCGCGGCCTTACCAGTTGGATGGGAAAGGGTGGCTTCACGCAACAAGATCGCCCCATCTTGTTTGTGGTCATCAGCCGTGCCGAGACAGCGCTGCTCAAAGCTATTGTCTCGGATGCAGACCCGCAAGCGTTCGTCGTCATTGGTCAGGCACAAGAAGTTTATGGCGAAGGATTTCGGCAGTTTGAGCGCAAGTAACTTGCAAAAAAATAACGCGATAAGCCAAAATCTGGCTCATCGCGTTATTGTCTTACGTAAGTCTTCTATTTCGTTTCAGGCTGGCTGCAGACCCATCAGCGTACGGAATTCACTGGCGTCAATCGTCTCATGATCAAGCAATCTTTCGGCAACGGATACGAGTTTATCGCGATTGTCTGTGAGCAATTGCTTAGACCGGTTGTAGGCTGTGGTGATGATGTTTGACACTTCGCTGTCAATCAACTCAGCCGTCTTCTCGCTGTAGCTGCGTCCCTCGGCAATCTCGCGCCCTAGGAACACAAGTTCGTTGCGCTCGCTATAAGACACAAGACCCATCTTGTCGCTCATTCCAAATTGGCGCACCATCGCTCGTGCCAATGTGGACGCACGCTCCATATCATTTGTCGCACCTGTTGTAATGTCGTCAAAGACCAGCTCTTCAGCTGCCCGGCCTGCTAACAATGTCACTAGCTTGCCCAGGAAGTTTTTCTTGCTGCTGTTGGCAAACATATCTTCACTCGTGGGCGCGCTCCAGGTCACACCACCAGCTGGGCCACGCGGAATAATCGTCACTTTTTGAATCGCTTCACCCGATTCTGGAACAAGCGCCGTTGCGACGGCATGACCGGCCTCGTGATACGCCACAATCTTCTTATCGCGCGCCGACATGAGTCGACTGCGTCGCTCTGGGCCAAGCGCAACTTTCTCAATTGCACTTTGCAATTCGTCTTGGCTGATCTCTTGATGCCCTGCCCGAGCAGCCAGAATTGCAGCCTCATTCACCAAGTTCTCGATATCGGCTCCGGTGAACCCAGGGGTCTGCTTGGCGATGATTCGCAGATCAACGTCGGTTTTCACAGGCTTGCCACGCGTATGCACTTTCAGAATTGCCTCGCGGCCAACCACATCGGGCGCGTCCACAGTTACGCGTCGGTCGAAGCGTCCTGGGCGCATGAGCGCGGGATCCAAGATATCGGGCCGGTTGGTCGCGGCGATGATGATGATGTTGGTGTCGGTGTTAAAACCATCCATCTCGACCAGCATCTGGTTCAGCGTCTGCTCGCGTTCATCGTTGCCGCCGCCCAGGCCTGCGCCACGCTGGCGGCCCACGGCGTCAATCTCGTCGATGAAGACGATGCAGGGTGCAGCCTTCTTGGCTTGATCGAACAGATCGCGCACACGGCTGGCGCCGACGCCGACAAACAACTCCACAAACTCGGAACCGCTGAGGCTGAAGAACGGTACACCGGCCTCACCTGCAACGGCTTTGGCCAACAGCGTTTTGCCGGAACCGGGAGGGCCAACCAGCAACACACCTTTGGGGATGCGTGCGCCAAGCTGAATAAATTTCTCTGGGTTCTTCAAAAACTCAACCACTTCGACCAATTCTTGTTTGGCTTCGTCGCAACCGGCCACATCGGCAAAGGTGACAACAGGGTGTTCGCTGGTCATGCGTTTGGCGCGGCTGCGGCCAAAGCTAAAGGCCTGGTCAGCACCACTTTGGGCGCGGCGCATGGTGAACAAAAAGAATGCGCCGATGAGCAACAGCGGCAGGAAGGCGAAGAGATAGCCGGAGATTTGCGTTAAGAAGGGCACGGAGGCCACCTCGTACGTAAAGCTCTTAAGACCGTCAGAATCTACGCCGTAATTTTTGAGCAGAGCGGTTAACTCTGAAGCCCCAGTTTTGAAGACGGTGTAACCCGTGCTCGAATCTTTGAGCTGAACCCGCAACGTTGTATCGTCGGCTTCGGCAATAATCTTGGTCACCTTGCGGTCGTTCACATCTTGAACCAACGTGGTGAAGTTCGACATCTCCCGTGGTCGTGTCGTCTGCGCAAATTGCATCACGGCGTAAGCGATCACGAGGGCGATCAGGATGATAGGGATGACATTATTTCTTAGGCTTTTGGGCATCGCTGATACCTCGAAAGAAACTAGCGGACAAACTAATTCGTTCTAAATTCCTTGCTAAATGTTACTAAAAGTTGAAGAGCCGCACGCTAACACGGCACTCTGAGACTCGTGTGAGTTAGTGTTGATTATAGGACTGAAGCACTTTGCAGAACGTTAATCTTTTGTTGGAGTTGCGTTAGCAATTAAATTGTGAGGAGTAGCTCGTTGATCGCTTTGCGTACGCGGGGGTTCTTCTCGCGCTTTTGCAGTTCTTCGCTGAGGTGGCTGGCGTCGCCTTCGTAGCCGAGGCTCATCATCGGGCCAACGTCCAGGTTGTTGGCTTCGGCTTGGATCAACGTGCGGGCCGCATCGTGGTTGAAGCCGCCCATCATGTGGGTCATTAGGCCCCGGTTTGCGGCCTCTAACGCGATGGAAACATTAGCCATGCCGAGGTCGTGCATGGCGGTGCGGTTGGGGACGCTTTCGCCAGTGTGATTGGTGCTGTGAGTCGCAAATACTGTGAGGATGAGCACTGGCGCGTGTTGCGCCCAAACCAAATTGAAGGGCATCAGCAACTCCCGCAATGGCTCATAGGTGTCATCCCCCTTGCGCCCGATCAAGAATCGCCAGGGCTGCTGGTTGTTGCCGCTGGGTGCCCAACGCGCGGCTTCCAGCAAGGCTTCCAGGTCGGCATCGGTCACTGGGCGGCTGGCATCGTAAGCCCGGCCGCTACGCCGTTGGCGGAATAGATCATTCACTCTAATTTCTCCTATGGCAGTGGTTACACCATCAACTGTATTCATCGTGCTTCTTAATTCCTTTGTTTCGTGTGCTTTGTTGCATTCTGTGTGCCTGCATGGTTCAACTCAGATGCGACGATAATCTTAGCTTATGCCTGATTTGCCACTGTTGCTGCAATGGGTGACCGAGACGTTGGATGTGGAAGTTCGCCACTGGCCCTTGCCTGGGCAGGCTGGCCTTGCGGCGTATCGTGTTGATCTCTCGCGGCTGAGGATGAAGCTGAGCGAGGCTGCGCCGTGCATCGAGGTCTCGCGGGAAGTTGCGGCTATGCACAGCCCGGTTCAACTCAAACGGCTGCTGATGGACGCAATTTATGCGCAAGGCTGGCACCGCCGCAACGTGCTGGTGCTAATGCCGGGCGAAGCCGACGACCTGAAGCTGCTATGCAAGAACGAGACGCTGCCGCCGTTGGTGTTGGATGAGGCGGCTCAGACCCACATTACTTCTGGCGGGCCGAACACCAATCAACTGGTTAACGAAATTAGCAAGCAAACCAGCATTGCCGCGCTCTCGCCCTACGAGATTAGCTCGCCGGTGACGGGCGAGCAATTCTTTGGCCGCGAACGTGAGCTGCGCGAGATACAGCAAAACGCTTCTACAAATTTTTTGGTGGTGGGCAACCGGCGCATGGGTAAGACCAGCTTGGTGCGCGAGGCGCGGCGGCGGGCCAAGCGCGAACTGCCAGATGGCGACGAGACGCATTTGTATTTTGATTGCTCGGTGTTTAGAAACAAGCAGGAGTTTTACGCCGAGATTATTCGCGGGTTAGATGGGCCGCGCGAGATTGAGCGGCTTTACAACGACCATACGTTTTCCATTCACTCGTTTATTCAGCGCATGTCGCGGGCCAAGAAAACCAAAGTGGTGTTGTATTTGGACGAGATTGATTTTCTGCTGGATTGGGACGCAGCCGATAACTGGCAGGTGCTCTCCACGTTGCGGGCGATGACGGCGATGGATCAGGGGCACTCTACGCATCACCAGCATCATGCTGCGCACACAAAGCATGATGGGGCTGAGCGCGAGGATCGCCAGCCGTTGCGTGTCATCATGGCTGGGTTTCGGCGGGCGCAGCATTGGGCCGAGCAGAAAGACGCGCCGCTGTTTAACTTTGCCAGCACCATTCGCGTCACGAATTTCGACCACCGCGTGACCGAGCAATTGGTGACTGAGCCGATGTTGACGCTGGGCTTGAGCATTACAGACCGATCCGCTTTAGTGAACCGCATTTACAAAGAGACGGGCGGCCAGCCGAACCTGGTGCAGCACTACTGTAAGTTCATGCTGCGCCAACTGGAGGACAGCGGGGCGCGCGAGGTGAGCCAACGCAACCTGGATGCGGTGTTGGGCGATGACACCATTCGCCGCCGCACGACGGATGAGCTGATGGCGAACTCCACCAACTTTGAACAATTTGTGGTGCTGAGTTTTATTGATGAGATATGGAGCAAAAAAGAAACGGATAAGTTCACCCTCGAAAAACTGGATTTTTGGCTGTATCAGCACGGCATCAAGCTGCCCCGCACCGATTTGGAGGAGGCGCTGTATGCTCTGGAAACATCGGGCTTAATTAGCCGGGATGGCAAGAGCTATGGCTTTGCGTTTGGCGTGTTGCCGCGCATGATTAGCGAGAACTGGGATGTGAAATACCAGTTGCGCAAAATTTTGGAAGAAGGCGTGGTGTGATGACAGACCAACCAACGTTTGGCGAAAGCCTGAGCAAACTACAACGGCGCATGCAAAAGCTGCAAACCAATGACGCTGTCAGCGCATCTCTTTTGCCGAACAAGCCGATGCATGAACCGTTGGGTGGCGTCCTGGACGATTATCTGAACCTTTATGTGCGGGAGCTGACCGAAATTATTCGGGCTGGGCGGCCTTGTTTTTTGCTGGGCGCATTGGGGATTGGCAAGACCGAGGTATTGCACCGCACCAAGTTGCAAATTGAGATGAGTGGGCGCGGGCGCTGTGTGTTTATCAATATTGGTGAGCATCACATGCGGTTTGCGCCGTTGCACCTGATGCAGTTGTTGGTGGATGGGCTGTATGGCGCGGGCGTTTCGGTAGAGGTCTCGAAGGGCTATGACCCGGATGGTGCGCTGCGCGAGATGCTGTATGACTGGATGCGCGACAACAAATGTGATGTGGTGCTGATGCTCGATCAGGTTGAGCTGTTGGACCTGGATCACGACGTGCTGAAGACAATTCGCGCGCTGTTGCAACAGCAAGATGTGTATGCGCAGAAGTATGACCTTAGCACGCGTTTTATTGCGGTGTTAAGCGGCAAATCTATGCGTAAGCGGTTGATGGATGAGACATCGCCTCTGTTCAATATTGTGGTGGATGAAGTGCGCATGCAGGATTGCGCCCCCGAGATTCGGCAGCAGCATTGGCGGCGTTTGCTGGAGCCGATAGCGGCTGCGGGGCGGGCACCGTTGGTGACCCAGCTTGACCGGTTGTGCGGCGGCGACCCCTACCAGATTGTGCAGGCCAGTGCGCGGGTGAAACAGGTGTTGGCGGAGGCTGAAGCGACGCATAGCCACAGTGCGCATAGCACTGCCCAACACGAGGGTGATGAGTTGAGTCGGCTGGTGACGTATCTCATCAGTGAAATACGCAACCAGCCGGAAGCGCTGGCCCCGTATATTGCACGCTATGCCGAGCTGATGGAAGACGACGTGGAAGCGTTACACCTGATGATTCGACTGGAAGGCGGCGAGAGTGTGACCGTGCGCGAGATGCGCCCCCGTTTGGTAGGTCGCACTGCCTCGCTGTGGGATGGCGTGTTTACGCGTGAGCAAAATCAGTGGGCCTGGCGCAGCGAATTGACCCGCGTGTATTTTGTGCGCGAGTTCTTAAAGCAGCCGCAGCGCACGGCGCGCAGCTTGCGCCGAAAAAATCAATTTGAAGATGCGGTGAACTTTTTGCGTCATTTCCGCCGGCACAACAGCCTGGCGGTGCAGGTGCTGCAAGATGTGGTGACCAGTTGGATTAACGACGCGTCGTATGCGGATGAAGCCTGGCAGCGTCTGGCGCGGGTGATGGCGAATTGGTTTGATGACCCGACGCATAAACAGGTGCAGGTGTTGCGTTTTTATCCATACCGGCAAAACGCGCATGGGGATTACGGTGCGTACTTTCAGGTATTGCCCCATCAAGCCGAAACCCTGGCCGATGGGCTGATGACAGCGGCGGTGCAACGTGCCTACCAAGAGCGATTTTTTGAGGCGAATAACGCAGATATTGCAGGCCGACAGTTTGCCGATGAGGCGGGCCGGGTGATATTTCCGTTGATTCGGGAGCGAGGCGAATATGGCGCGGTGGTGTGGAGCCGCACGGCCTACGAGACGGAGGTGGGGCCGTTTGATAAAAAGCAGGACCACATTGACCGGTGGATTGAGTTGCTGAACGGCGCGGTGGGCGAGATTGTGGAGTTGCAGGAGCGCCAAGTATTAAAAGAGCAGGTAGCCAACAGCTTGAAGGTTGAGGACTACGAGTTAATCGAAGCGGAGTATTCGCATCAATGGAATAAACGGATTCGCCAGATTCGTGATTATGCCAAATGGTCGCTGGAAGATTTGGACGCGAAGGGGCCGAACGCGCTGCCCAGCGTAGTGGATTGGTTGAGGAGCATTGAACAACTGAGCCGTGAAGCGATTGAGCGATTGCGCTTTACGAGCAAGATTAACCAGGCCGAAGCTGTGATGTTGAAGCCCTGGCTCACCAGCCGGGTGAACAACTGGAATATGCTGAACATTAAGCGGGGCATGCAGTACATCTGTAACCTGGAAGACAGTGTTGACGATGAAACCGAATTGATGACCCGCCCAATTATTTTGGAATGGATTTTGAACGAGTTAATGACGAATGCGTTAGAGGCCGAACTGAATTCGGGCAAAGAACACAAAACGCTGTTTCTGAATGTGCGGGTGAATGATGTGGGTGAGTATGAGCTGCGACTCTCGAACCCCACGCCGATGCCGCGTGCGGTGTTGCAGGCGGTTCTGAGTGGCAACCCTTTGGAGCGGCCCAATAAGCGCGGACGCGGGATTTGGATTGCGGCGGGCCAGGTGCAGGCTTTGCTGGGCGGCAAGCTGCGTTTCCCAAAATTAGAAGATGAGAATACGACGTTTACCCTTATCCTTCCTAGGGCAATTTCTAAAAGGTAAAACAGGTGTTCTGGGCTAACATGCGGCTTCAGAATAAGAGACCGAACAGGCCATGCCACATCCCAAACCCTTAGTGCTCATTGCAGATGACACCCCACATGATCGTGATCGCATTGTGCGCTACTTTCCTCGTGATAAGTATGAAGTTGTTTTTGCCGAGACGGTAGACCAGGCGCGCGAGGTTATGCAATGCCGTCATATTTATTTGGCGTTGGTTGATCTGTACTTCGACATCAGCAATGAATCCCCTTATGGCATAGCGCTTTTGGAAGAGTTCCCGCATGTGCCCATTTTGTTGATGAGCGGCCAGAACGAAAGCCGGGTTGAAGACGCCTTGCGCCACTTTGACGACCGCCGACTGCGATTGCTGGACAAAGACAAAGATTTTGAGACGCGTGAAGCCATTGCCAAAAGCATTAACGAGCACCTCGTAAAACACTACAACGAGGATATCGTATATCGCTTCACCTCGGCTTATTTTGATTGGGAAGCGATTGCAAAGAAGTTTGCCCAACCCGACGAAGACCCGGAGAAACTGGGGCTGGAGCTGTTGTGCCTGGCGCAAAAAGCATTCTATGGCTGGGATCTGTCCAGGGTGGAGTCATCGGTGCGGGCCACGCAGATTGACATTGCTGTGTTGGAATCGGGCACCCGTTCGGCGGTCATGTCCATGCGGCCACGCTCGTCTTTTGATGAAGAACAGTCTGACGTGATATTTAAGATTGCGCGCGTGCGGGCCGAGCGGGATGAGCATAGCGCGTTCGATAAGTTTAAGAATGTGGTGGGTGGCTTTGGGCTGCGCGAACGGCGCTATTCCCGCACCTGCAATTTTCATGGTCAGGTGTATGCCGTGCCCTACTTTGCATTTGAGGACACGCAGACCTACGAGCAGTTTTACACCGGTATCTCGGATATTACGGATGAGTCGTTGGGTCGTATTCGCAACCTGACCAATTATTTATTTTCGAAAACGCTTCGCCCGATCCACAAACGCAGGCTGACCGGCAACAGCTTGAAGTTGAGCGATTACTACGCCGAGCGCATTGAGCACCAGTGGCGCGCCGAGAATATTCGGACTGGGCTGATTAACCAGTTGCGCCCGGTAAGCCTGAGCAAGCTGTTTGTGGATGATGTGATGCACGTAAAGATTGGCAAAACCCAGGTGAAGCCCATGCGCAACCCGGTGGAGCCAGTGTTGGAAAAGCAGGCCTATGGCCGGGTCGATCAACTGGTGCCGACATCATTGCGACACGGCGACATGCACACCGCCAACGTGCTGGTGGATGTTGAAGATGGGCGACTGGCCTGTTGGTATATTGATTACGAACACTTCAACGAACAGCATTTTGTATTGGTCGATCATATCGAGTTTGAAGGCACGATCTTGTTCAAGCTCATGAAATCCTCAGATCATTTTGCCTATTTGGCGGCACTGATTGAGGCGATTACGCCCCTGGAAAACATCACCCAGATTGACATGACCATTGTTGACTCTGCGCCGGATGCCAGCACAAAAGTGGAAACCCAGAAGTTGCTCCATGCGATTCACGAGATTCGTGAATCGGCGCAGGGGATGGACCCGGATGCCAAGACCTATTACCAGGCATTGATGTATGAAGCGTTGCGCATAGCGGGTAAGCGCAGCATAGACAATGACCGGCGCTGGTTTGCGTTTATTACGGCAGCGCAACTGTTTGCAAAGATTGAAGGGTAATTAGCGATTCTCAATCTGAACCAGACGTTAACGAAATAGTCCGTCAGGACTTTGCTATGCCCAGCACCCGATTTCAATTGGGTGCGCTAACGGCACGAGGGAAATGAGTTACGGCGTGCCGGGCAACGCCGCCGATTAAAATCGGCGGCTAGGCATCGGGAAGTCCTGCGGACTAGCTCGACGTTTTTGTGCGAGAGATTCAAGATTGAGAATTGCAGAAGGGTAGTGTATGCAGGATGAGAATACCTCGGCGTAGCGGGCGGTTCGCATTGGATATTATTAGCGGCATGGAACGCAGTTGGGATTAAGCTGATCTCGACCAAAGATGCGATGGAATAGATAGATCATGGCAGACGCAGTGAACCCCCCCGAATACCGCGCCGACCTGTGCAAGCGCATTTTGGATGTGGTCGCACGCGGCAGGAGTTGCAGCGTGATTGGCGTGAGCAGCAGCGGCAAAGGAAATGTGGCGCGACACTTGGCCCGCGCCGATGCCCGTGCCTATTGCCTGGGCGAAGAAGC
>JAYTNY010000668.1:0-3605 GCA_043748055.1 Roseobacter sp. | reverse complement strand
TAAAAAACCTGGTTTGTGTTCGCTCTCGCTTGCGAAGTTGCATTCAATTGTTGCCCCGCTTACACTCACGCGGCATTCATTAACTATGAGCAATTCTTTAAGACTAATCGTAGATGGTGCGCCCATTGAATACCAAGAAGGCGACAACGTACTGGTGGCGTTGCTGCGCAATGGCTTGCACCCAACCACGGGCGGCTGTTTGTGTAACGCCGGGGATTGCCCGCATTGTTTGGTTACGGCAGATGGCATCTCGTATGTGCGGAGTTGCCAGACGCAGGCGCGGGCGGGCATGGTGATTGAACGACACCACGCGCACGGCTATCCGCCGCTGCCCATTAGCGACCGGCAAGGGCCGGAGACCGAGATGCTGCATGTGCATTGCGATGTGGTGGTGATTGGACAAGGCGCAGCGGGGCGGGCCGCAAGAGACGAGGTGGCGCAGGCAGGCCAATTTATTTTTACTTTGGATGCAAACGCGGGCGAGGAAGTGATTGGGATTTACCCTGGCCCCCTGGTTGTTATGCGCACAGATGGCGGCATGGTGTCGGTGCATCCGCGAGGCGAGATTGTGGTGGCGACAGGCGCGGCGGAGATACAGCCGGTGGTGCCGGGCAACCAGTTGCAAGGCATTGTGACAGCGCGCGCGGCGACGCAGTTTGCGCAGGCTGGGTTGGATTTGGGTCGCGTGGTTGCCATTGGCACTGCGCCCGATGGCGTCGTTGCGGAGATCGCCAACGGTGAACTCATCAACATAGAAGGTGAGACAAAAGTGCGTGCCGTGGTGGTGCGCGATGTGAACGGCGTGGAGCGACGCATTGAATGCGACACGGTGAGCGTTGGTTTGGGATTCAGCCCGCGCAACGCGTTGGTGCGCATGGGCAACGGGCTAAATGTGCGGGCGGTGGGTGATTGCGCAGGCGAGACGGATATTCCGCCCCCGCCGCAGGCGGGCGTGGTGTGCCCGTGCGCCAACGTGAGTGTGAGCGATTTGCAGAGTGTGTGGGATCGCGGGTTTACCGAGCTGGAACTGGTGAAGCGGGCCTCGTTGGCGGGCACGGGCACATGCCAGGGCTGCGTGTGCTTGCCGCACATTCGCAGCTTCTTGGCGAGCAAAGGTGGCGAATTGCAAGCGCCGTTTACGGCGCGGCCCGTAACGCGCCAACTGACGTTGGGCGAGATTGCAGCGGGCGCACACCACACCGCCACCGCGCGCACCGCGTTGGATGCCGAACACCGCAAGCTGGGCGCGAACATGCAGCGCGTAGGCGGCTGGTGGCGACCGTGGAACTACGGCAACGCCACCGAAGAATATTGGGCCGTGCGCGAGGCCGTTTCGCTGGGGGATGTGAGCACGCTGGGCAAGATGCTGATCTCTGGGCCGGACGCGTTAGAGGCGCTGGAGCGGCTTTACCCGACGAAGGTCTCGACGATTAAGGCGGGCAAGAGCCGCTACGTGTTGTTGTTGGACGAGCGGGGTTACGTGCTGGATGATGGCCTCATCAGCAAAGACAGCAATACGCGTTACGCCCTGACGTTTACGAGTGGCGGCTCGACCACCGCCGAACTGTGGGTGCGCGATTGGGTTGAATCGTGGGGACTAGATGTGCGGCTGCTAAACCAGACGCAAGCGCTGGGTGCGATTAACGTGACCGGGCCGCTGGCGACCGAATTGATGAAGCGTGCCGGGTTGACTGAGCCAATGGCGTTTATGGAGCACAAGCGCGCGGTGATTGCCGATGTGGCGTGCCGCGTCTATCGCCTCAGCTTTACCGGCGAGGTGTCGTATGAGTTGCATCACCCGGCGCAAGACTCGGTAAAACTGTGGCGCAGGCTGATGACGTTGGGCGCGGACTTGGGCATTAAGCCGCACGGCATTGAGGCGTTGGTGAAGATGTTGCGCTTGGAGAAGGGCCACATTATTGTGGGGCAAGACAGCGATTTTGACAGCACCCCGCGCCGCTTGAACCACGAGTGGGCGGTGAAGTTGGATAAGGCGTATTTTGTGGGCAAGCAAGCTCTTCTGCGCACCAACAAACTGCCGCTGGATAAACAATTGGTGGGCCTGGAGATGGACGGCTCTGCACCGTTGGAGGGCAGCGTGATTTACAACGGCCCGGACTATGCAGGCTACGTGACATCGAGCAATTTCTCGCTGGTATTGGGCAAGGCTGTGTTGTTGGGTTGGGTGCGGTTAATGGATGGCGCACTGCCGGAGCAAGTGACAATAGAAGGGCGACCCGCACGGCGCGTGGCTTTGCCCTTTTACGATGTGGAGGGAAACCGTGCGCGAGCTTGACACAGGCGTGAGCCGAATACAGGGGACGCGGATTGCGTCTACGGCGGCGGCGATAGATGGGATTGATGCGGCGGCTTTTCCGGCGGGTGCGCTCGTGTTGCGGCTTGCGGCGGATGAAGTCTTTGTTACGGCGGCGGTTTCGACTGATGTAGTGAATGACCCGCATGCGATTGTGGAGCCAGATGGGGGCTTTGTGGGCGCGTGGGTGAACGCGCCGGAAGCGCTGGCGATTTTGGCGCGCCATTGCGAATGGGAGCAACCTCAGCAGCGACCCGCGTTTGCACAAGGCGCGGTAGCAGGGCTGGCGGTGAAGCTGTGGTTTGAGGCGGACCGCGTGTTGTTCGTGGTATCTGCGCCGTATGCGGCAGATTTGGAATTGTTATTAGCAGGCTGATTTTGTAGGCTGATTTTGTAGGCTGATTTATGGATGAACTTGCAACTTACAACCGTGAACGCTGGAACGCTTTGGTAGAGGCTGGCGTGGCGTACTCGCGCCCGTTGTTGGATTTGACGCCGGAGCGTGCCAGAACTTGGGTGGACAACGAAGGCTTGCTGGGGGATGTGGCAGGCAAGCGCGTGTTGTGTTTGGCGAATGGCGGCGGGCAGCAATCGGCGTGCTTTGCGCTGCTGGGGGCGCAGGTAACTGTGTTGGATTTGGCAGATGCGCAACTGGTGAAAGACCGCGAGGCGGCGGCGCACTATGGCGTGCAGATCGAGACGGTGCAAGGCGATATGCGCGACCTGTCTGGGTTCGAGGCGGCTTCGTTCGATCTGGTGGCGCATTGGTACTCCATCAATTTTGTGCCGGATGTGCGCCAAGTGTTTGCCCAAGTGGCCCGTGTGCTTAAGCCGGGTGGCCTGTACAAAATGCAGTGCAGCAACCCGCATCGTTTTGGCATGGATGATGTGCAGCCGTGGAATGGCAAGGCCTACGAATTGATTCACCCTTACAAAGATGGCGAAAATACATTTGCGGACACGCATTGGGATGTAGACGATGCCCAGGGCAACACCCAGCGCGTGGTTGGCCCACGCGAGTTTGTGCATACCTGGAGCACCTTGATGAACGGCTTGGCCGATCATGGGTTTGTGATTACGCACTTTAAGGAATACATCAAACCCGATGTAGACCCAGAGCCGGGCAGTTGGGCGCACATGACGCAGGTGATGCCGCCGTTTGTCTCGTTCTGGACGGTTTACCGACCGGATGTGTTTGCGACGGTGAACAAGGTGAACAATGTTGCACCAAACCCGGAAGATGTAGGCTGGTAAGTGGGAACCCCCGACCCCGCCGCTGCGCTAACAGGGG
>JAYTNY010000667.1:0-6819 GCA_043748055.1 Roseobacter sp. | reverse complement strand
CTCTTGGCTAGCTCAGCCGCCACCGCCCGCGCCTGTTTGCCATCCGCCCCAAACACCAGGATGCGCGTGTTGTGATCCTGCATCGGCAAGCGCCCATCGGCCTTGGATGCAGCCACTTGATCCAAGGGGATGTTTCGGGCGTTCGCTACCGTCCCACCTGCAAATGCCTGCACATCGCGGGCATCCACCAGCCACGATGTGCGGTCGTTCGCAAACACGTGCTTGATTCCGTCTGGCTCAATCTGCATCGTGCCGGCCAACGCCCGCCACACCGGCACGCCCAGTTGATAGCGGCGCACATTGGTGTAACCCGCCGCCTTCAACTCCTCGGATAGCAGTTTGCTCTTGGGGCAGAATGGGCCATTGCAATACAGCACAATCGCCTTAGTCTTGTCGCCGTTGACCACGCGCCCGATCTCGGCTACATCGGAGACGTATTGCGCCTTCGACACACCGGGCTTTACGGCAGCATTGAGCGCACCGGGGATGTGACTGATGGCGTATTCCATGTGTGGGCGCGCGTCGAACACGACGGCGCTGCCTTTGGCCAGGATGTCCTGTAACTCTGCCGTAGAAATCTCTGGCGTGACGTTTTTTGGCTCTTGCAACGTGGCCTGGTAGATGCCGATGCCAGCCGCAACGGCGGCACCGAGTGGCGCGGCCTGCGCAGCGCCGAGCAGCAGTGCACCTATCGCGGCGGCTAGACCGATATTAAAGAGAATTTTTTTTGTAAGCATTTGTCCCCCTACAGGACTGGTGACATGCGCAATTGCTTGGCATGTCTCAATGAATTATTTGTTTTTGTTCGCGTTTAGGATTTGGCTATTGCCGCGAATCAGCGTAGCAGCTACACCGTTCCCAAAGCGTTCCGGCTATTTCAGTTGCACAGGCCGGATGTTTCGCCTGACCAAAATAAGGTGTCTGGGACTTTGAGCATCTTGCGCGCATCTCAAACGGTGATGGGTGGTTTGCAGCGCACACGAATGGCGTGGGCAGATGCCGATGCTTCCAACTGCGCCGCAGGCTCCACCATGTGGGGAGCGATCTTGCCCATTCGCAAAACTTTATGGATCGGTGAACTCCGATAATTGCCTCACCCATGCAGGACAGGCTTCGTTTACTGAATCAAATGCCGGGTGTCTTCAAGCAATTTGCGGTCGTAGGTATCGAAGGGAAGAGAACGAGCATTGATCATTGTCTGGGCGGCGTGCATAAAATCGGCAGCTTCTTCTTTGCGACCCGCCTTGCCCGCCAGTTGCGCCAGGCCAATACGACAGAGAACACCAAAATAGCTTTCGAATGAAGTGCTTGTAGAGGTGTCGAAGTAGACCAACGCTCGGCGCAGGTGAATCACCGCTTCGTCGGTCAGCCCTTCAGCGATTTCGGCAATACCTTGCCGGGTCATCGCTGTGTGCTGGCCCAGGGGCGAGCCGAGCTGCATGGACAGTTGCACCGATCTGGCACAGTGCTGCACCGCTGCTTTCGTATCACTGCGCCACAGGCTTAACGAGCCTAGCGCTTCCTCTATATCTGCAAGCCTTTTGAGTGAGCCGGTTGCACCCAGACGTAAGGCGCGGTGAAGAACGTCCGAAGCTTCATCAAACCGGCTCAAAGAACCAAGCGCCCCCCCTTTGATGCGCAGGGCGTAGCACAGACCTTCATCGTTATTAAGCGCCTCAAAACGGCCGATGGCCTCGTCCAGGAAACCCAGCGCTGCCGTGAAATCGCTTCCATCGCTCTTAATGTAACAATTCAATACAGCCAAATCTGTCAGCTTGATGGCCGTCCAGTAGGCATCATTGGTACGGCGAATGGCATCCAATAAGTCGTTATGCAACGCCCAGCCTCCGTCGGCGAGATAACAATGCCATGCACGCTGGTGCGATGCCATCCAGATGCCGCGCTCGTCGCCAATCGCACGATACAGCGCCAGCGATTCGTCGCAACACATTCTTGTACGGGTGTGATCCGTGGTATTTGCGCTCAAAGACACCAATGTGATGAGTGCCCCGGCCCGCGCATGCAGGTATGTGTCCTGGTCAGTACCTGTCAATGCCAATGCCGCCTCGGTAAGCACCAGCCCTTCTGCCTGATAAGCGAAGTCTTTCCACACCGATCCGCAGGATTCGCACAAGTGACAGGCACGCTCGGCCTGGCCTTGCGAGATGGCGTATTGGATCGCGGCTAAAACATCGGGCATGCTTGACCGAATGCGGCGCAAGGCAGTCGGGTTGTGAGATTGTTCATACTCACGCACGCATTCATCCGCCAAGGATTCAAAATAGCAGGCGTGCCGCTCATCAGCATCACCTGCTTCCCCGGTACGCTCAAGCTCGGCGCGTGCAGCCACACGGATTGTTTCCAACATGTAAAAGTCTGGCTCATGCTCAGTTGATTTCGCATCCAGCCTCTCACGTTGGGCAAGTAGATTGGCATCCAACAACGTCTTCAGCGCATTCCACGCTTCCACTTGTTGCTCTGGCTCCGGTTGGCGATCTTGTTCAAACGGCCCGGATAAACAGGCTACCTGCACGGCGGCATCCAGATCGAAGCCGTTTGAAAACGCACTTAGGTATCGAAAGGCGCGTTGATGTTCGGCGACTAAAAGGTTAATACTCCATTGGATGGTGCCCTGTAAGGTGCGTTGGCGTAGTGGCAATTCAGATACGCCATCGGCGACCAGCCGCAGTGTGATGGTTTGATTACTGACAAAATGAGCCAGCGCTGCCTGTGGCGACATCAGCGCTATACGCGCAGCCACCAGTTCGATAGCCAGTGGCAGCCCATCCAGGTGGGCGCACAGCGCGTGAACGGCGGCTCGCGCCGCTTCATCCAGCGTCAAGTTGGGGCGAGCTTCGCGTGCGCGCTCCACAAACAGGCGCTCAGATAATTCAGCAGAGAACGGTGCGACTGACACACAATGCTCGTTGCGCAGGTGCAGCGGCACCCGGCTGGTGATGAGAACATCCACCGCTGGACATGCATCCAGCAATGCCACAATCTGTGCGGATGCACTTAATACATGCTCCATATTGTCCAGCACTAGCAATATTGATGCCCCAGACAGAAAATCAATCACTCGCTGTAGCACGTCGACATGCGTATCCAACACCATGCCCAGGGTGCGTGCGATTGTGGGCATTACCTGATCGGCATCGGTGAGCGACGCGAGTTCTACCCAGGCTCCCCCACTGTCATAGCTGCGGGCCAGGTGAGAGGCGACCTTGCGCGCCAGGCTGGTTTTGCCCACGCCACCCGGTCCAGTCAGCGTGACAAGGCGAGTCTCGGCATGGCTCATCAGCTTTAGCACAGCGTCAAATTCAGCTTCACGCCCGATCAAAGGTGCAAACGGCAATGGCATTTTCAAGGGCTGCACCATTGAGTGCCCACGCTCCAAAGGCGCAAACGCCTTGCTATTCGACAATCGCTCGTAGAATTCAATGGTCTCAGGGCTTGGCCCAAACCCAAACTCGCGTTTCAGGGTTTGCTCGCACGATTGATATGTGCGTAACACGCTGCTGCGGTCGCCGTTCAAGCTGTGCAGGCGCATCAGCGTGCAATAGGTTGCTTCGCTGAGCGGGTCGTATTGCAGCAGCCGCTGTGCCTGCGCGATGGCAGCACGATACTCGCGCCGATTTTCGAGCGCCGCGATTGCTTTCTCCGCAGCGCCGACGAACAGTTGGCTCAGGTGCTCGCGTTTAGGCCGAATCCACTCGTCGTAGCAATCTGGCAGCAGGTCACCACTGTAGAGCGCGACGGCTCGCTCAAAACCTCCGCTGGCAACCGCCTCTTCAAATTCGGCCACATCCGATGACCACAGCAAACTTGCTGGACATTGCAATGTTTGGCCCTCTGTATTGACAAAGCCCTCAATGGCAGGCCACGCCTGGCGCAATTGGCTCAATATCTTGCGCAAGTTAGTCCGCGCCTGCTCTTCTGTCGAATCTGGCCAAAGCGCAAAGGCAACGTGCTGGCGCGATTGCGGTGTATCTCGGTGTAGGACGAGATATGCCAGCAGCGACTGCAGGCGTGCGGTATTTACGCTCGTCACCACCTGATCATCGTAGGTGATGACGAAGCCGCCCAGCAGCCGAACACGCAAAGTCGCCATGCGCTTTACCTTAACAGGTTAAAGGTTGCGTAGACATAGGGTGCGTAACTTAAAAGGGGAGAATTTTTCGGGTCAGTCGGAAGAGTCGAAATTATGACGACGATTTTTCGCCGTTCGAGCGGGAGGCGCACGAGCGGGCCGTGGCGGAGGCGCATTCGCAACTCGATGAGGCTATCTTTGCGGCGGAATGGGCGCGTGGGGCAGAGATGACGTTGAACGAAGCCGTTGAGTTCGCCCTGGATATCAACAAGGATCGGGCAGCCGAACCCGCTGAATCAACGCAGCCCGGCGTATAGCCCTGCATCACGTCAAACTCAAATCGTCGCCATACATCACCAGCCCCAGCTTGCGGGCCACGGCTTGCGAGGCGAGGTTGTCCCAACGGGTGCTATACAGCGGGGTGCGCCTCAGCCCGCGAATGGCATTGGCCCAACTGACAACCACGGCAGCGGCATAGCCCCGCCCGCGATAGGCCTCGGCGGTGTTCACGCCCGCCTCGTCGGCTACGCTCGGAATGCGCGAGCTGAAGCAAACGGCAACGGCGCTGCCATCTTGCACAACGGCATAGACGGGTGGCATGAGGTGCAGCACGGGAATCATCCAGCCAAAATGGGATTGCAGAACATCGGTGTTGGCGTGGGTCATGCGCGTGGTGGCAATGCCAGCGGGCGGCGTGATGACTTCTGGGAAGTAATACGCCGGGCCGTGTTCGGCCACGCGCGTGGGTGCGTGCGCTGCCAGAATTTGTTGGTAGGCTTCTAAATACAGCGGCGGCTTGCGCAAGTCTTGGGGGATGGGTTCACGGTTGAACAACGTGGTCAGCTCGGCCACGATGTCGTCCGGCACATCATGCCGAAAGCGACAGAGGTTACCTGTGGTGGTTCGGCCCAGGAAGAAGCGCGGGGCGGCTTCGCCATCGGGTTCGTTGATGGCGACAATGCGACCATTGGCATCGTGCGTAAACAGCACGCGCGCTTGGATTTCGATCAGTTGTTTGTCCGAATACAAGTGAACTCCTTGAGTGGGACGGTAGCCGCAGGCTTTAGACTGCGCCAAATATAGGAGAAACATAGATGAAAGCCTTGATTTGTGGCGTTCGTTACTCGTATAAACGCAGTCTAAAGCCTGCGGCTACCCTGCTGGTATCAATCTACAAGTATCCTTTTCAAAGTCAACTGGCTCTTCTTCATGCGTATGAGAAATTCAATTGGTGTGAAAGGCGCGCGCGAGAACAACCTCAAGAACATCAGCCTGGAGATTCCACGCGAGAAGTTCATCGTCTTAACCGGCCTCAGCGGCAGCGGCAAGTCCTCGCTGGCGTTCGAGACGATTTATGCCGAAGGCCAGCGCCGCTTTCTGGATTCGCTCTCGGCTTTCTCGCGGAGGTTCGTCTCCAAGATCAAGAAGCCGGATGTGGATTTTGTGTATGGCCTCTCGCCGGTCATCAGCATCGAGCAAAAATCGACCAGCAACAACCCACGCAGCACGGTGGGCACCATGACCGATATTTACGATTATTTGCGCGTGTTGTTTGTGACAAGCGGTCAGGCGCATTGCCCGTATTGCCAGGCGCCCAGCCCCACCCTCAAAGCAACACAGATGGCCGAACACGTGCTGGCCTTGCCAAAGGGCAGCGTCGTGGAGATTAGCGCGCCAGTGTTTAAGCTGTATGGCGAGGACTATAAGTATTGCCTCGGCCAAATACGCACGCAGGGCTACCGCCGGGTGCGGGTAGATGATGAATTGGTGGACATGAGCGAGGGTGTTGAACTCGACGAATCCCGCGAGTACGCCATCGAAGCGGTGATTGAAACCGTGGTGGTGCAGCCGGATATTTTGAAGAACCTGGTGGCATCGATAGAGAATGGCTTGCGGGTGGGCGAAGGCTTCTTGCGGTTTCGGGTGTTGAAGTGGGGCGGGAAAGACATGGGCGCATCGAATGCGGGCAACCTCCCGAGGGTTCGGAACCTTCGGGAGGTTGGGTCGCTCGCCCGCTGGTACACCAACTTCGCCTGCCCCGAACATGGCGTGCTGATGGGCGAGTTGGAGCCAATTTACTTTTCGTTCAACGAGCCGCCGGGCGCGTGCCCCACTTGTATGGGCCTCGGCACGTACTTGCATGTGCATCCAGATTTGCTCATCCCCGACAAGGCCCGCAGCATCAAAGACGGCGCGTTTGTGCATGAGGCGTATCACTATGACAAGCATGGCTGGTACACCCAGATGTTGCACAGCACGGCCTTGCACATTGGGTTTAGTTTGGATGTGCCGTTCAACGAATTACCTGAACACATTGTGAGCTTGTTGTTGTATGGTGCAAAAGGTGAGCGCTTCCCATTGGTGCTGCCGGAGGGTGCAAAGAACGACGAGCGTGCGGGCCGCTCTATTACCTGGGATGGATTTATCACCGATATTGAACGGCGCTACCGCGAATATCGGCGGCAGGGCATTAGCAACCATTGGATGGAAGAATGGCTGAAGAAAGTGATGGTGGAGCACACCTGCCCGGCGTGCAAGGGGATGAAGTTGAAGCGCCAGCGGTTGCAGGTGAGCATTGGCGATTCGCAATTGGCTATTGGCAAATCCAGTTCAAATAGCCAATTGCAAATTGCCAATGACGATAAGACCATCCACGAGCTGGGCGATCTCACGCTCAGCGAACTCCGCGAGTACTTCATCGCCATGCCACCGCTGACCCGCAACCGAGC
>JAYTNY010000666.1:0-5676 GCA_043748055.1 Roseobacter sp. | reverse complement strand
ACACAGAACTAACCCAAAGCAATACATAGCGAAAAAATTCATTGGAGAAAGAGAGACATGCGAAGAATATTTTTGATCTTAGGAATCGTATTAGGCCTGTTGGTGGCAATTGGGACATTCTTGTTTATTCAAGCCCAACGCCCCCAAGAGGTTACCGTGCCCATTGCCAACGAGGACATTCCGGCGGGAACGGTGTTGCGCCGCGAGTTGTTTAGCGGCGTAAAGATGGCGAACGTGCCTGCCGCTACTTACCAGAAGTGGGTATTGGCAACTGAATTTGCGGAGCAAGCAGAAGGTCGTACAGCCACCAGCGACATTAAGTCGGGCTTCCCCATTGCCAAAGCCTCACTGGACCCGAACTCGGTGGGCGGCATTGAATCGCGTTTGTCGCTGGCGATTACGGGGACCAATGAGTACTATGTGGTGATTCCGGTTACGCCAGACCAGGTAGGTAACTTTGTGCAACCCGGCGACCGTGTGGATATCCTTATCAGCATTGGCGATGGCAACCGACAAGATGGTATGACCCTGGCGCTGACGCCGACGCTGGAGACGGACGAGAATGGCTTGATTACTGTGACGATGCCTTTCCCCATCTCCAAATTGGTGATGCAGAACATGAGCGTGATTCGGGTTGAACGCGAAGCGGCGCGACAGGGCCAGCAGAACCAACAAGCGCAGCAGACTGCTAACCGCGCTGTGCCACAGGAAGTGCGCGATATTAAGCGGCTGTATGTAAAAGTAGACCGTGACCAGCTTGAGGTGTTGAGCTTTGTGTTGAACAACGGCAAGCGCAACATCGCGGTGCGCTCGGCAGAGGGCAGCACAGCGTCTTTGCCGACCGATGGCGTGACCTGGGAAGACTTTGTGCGCTGGTTCTATGCGCAGCGCAACAACTTGCCCAACGGCGCGGAGCCATTCCGCTCAATTAGCCCTTACGCTACTCCGGCGGCATCCGAGGGGCAATAGAACCAATAGAACCAATAGAATCACTATTTTGAGAGACTCGTCGCGTGATGGGTCTCTTTGCATGAGGTTGAAATGTCTGTAGAAAAGAAATACCGATTAACCGTTGGCTATCGCAACTCGGGCGATGTCGAGGAATTGCGCGAAGCGTTGGCCGAGACCGACATCAAAATGGTGAGCTATGACCAGGATGCACAACGCGTATATGACAACGCAGTGCGGCTGGATGCCGACATTGTGCTGCTCTCGCCGGATTGCCAGGGTTACCGCACGGTGATTTTGCAAGACCTGCTGTTTCATCGCGCCAAGCCCATTCCGGTAATCGGCTGGGTGGAGGCACGCAGCGACGATGGCCGCCAGATGACAGCGAACGGCGCAACGGGCTACATTACTTTGCCGATGGACGGCTTGCAGGTGAGCAAGTTTGTGAACATGGTTCACGAGGTGGTAGACCGCGAGAAGAAGCGCCGCGCTCAGGGCGAGGTGTCGCTGGTGGTGAAAGATGCTGTGCCGGATGCGCGCCAATCCACCTGGCAGAGCAAAGTGGTGGCCGTGTATGTGCCGAAGGGGGGTGGTTCGCACCGCACCACAACGGCCATAAACTTGGCCGTTACGCTGTCGCATCTCACGATGGGCAACCAGCGCACCATGTTGCTGGACTTTGACCAGACGAAGGGCGATTGCCACACCATGCTCGGTTACATTATTGAGAACGAGACCAAGATTGCGATTGCGCGCAACCTGCGCATTATTGAGCGCGGGCTGTATGACTTGATTGTGAACGTGGGTGCGCGTTTTGCGGTGCAGAACACCGGGATGATCTCGCTGCCGTTCATCAAAAATTATCTGGTGGATTCGCCAGCGGTGGCCGAATCTCAGATGGACTTGCTGCCGGGGTTAATGCGCCCGACCGATAACGGATCGGAAGAGTTCAGCAACCGCTCTATGATTTTGGAAATTGGCCGAACGATTATTCAGCAGGTGCGCCGAGCCTACTCGTTCACGGTCGTTGACATCGGGCAAGACTTTGCATCGCCGCTGCACGAGGCTGCGATTCAGGAGGCCGACGAGGTGCTGGTGATTGTGCCGCCGATCATGACAGCCGTGCTGGACACGCGCTATGCCTTGCAAAGCCTGGAGCGCTACTTCGGCGATTTGAATAAGTTTAGATTGCTGATTACGGGCTTCGACGAGACCTTTGGCCTGAGCGAGCGTGACATGGTGGACATGTTGGGCTTGCCGCTTGCGGCCACCATTCCGTTCGATCCAATCGTAGCGACCCAAGCCGTCAACACCCACACACCCTATGTGCTGACCGACAGCGGCCCACTGGGCACCGCCATGCGTGCGCTGGGCGGCATGTACTTGCCGCAGTTGCAAGACGTATTCAAGGGCCGTGCCAACAAGGTGAGCGGATTCTCAATCAAGAGACTATTTGTAAAGCAGAACTAAAAGAGGATTAGTGATTAGGGATTGGTGATTCACCAATCCCTAATCACTAATCCTCAATCACTAAGACAATGTCAGACAGACTTTCAATTCCCGCCTGGGGCCGCGCTTCGGCCAACCCCAGTGGCAACGGCCCGGCTGCGTTTGCGATGGCGAGCAAGGCTGCGTCCATTAACCCCGATAAAGAAACCAACCCTTACGACGCTATTTTGGAGGCGTTGAAGGATGAACTCAAGACCGGTCGCCGCCTCAGCCCGGCAGCGTATGACAACCCCACCGACGAGGATTACTCCACTGTGATGGAGATTGCGCGGCGGCAGGTGCTGGCCTACAACGCCAATGCGCCCACGCGCGGCCTGCCGCTGCTGCTGGAAGGCGATGAGAGCGAGATGTCGGTGATGACCGAGCGCATCGCCAAGCGCATGACCGACGATGTGCTGGGATGGGGGCCGATTGCGCCGTTCATGTCCGACCAGACCGTTGAGGAAATTTTTATCAACGGCAGCGATAGCATTTTTGTGCAACGTGCGGGTAGCGGTGTGGAGAAAGTGCCTAGCACTTTCCGCAGCGCCTATGCCTTGCGGTTGTTCATCAACAACAAGCTGGATTACGGCTCGGGTGGCCGAGGCGTGACGGTGCGAACACCGTTCCGCGACCACCGGCTGCGCGATGGCAGCCGCGTGCACGTCATCATGGATCCACTGGTCTCTAACTTAGGATTAGGCGGCATCGCCATCACCATCCGGCGCTTTCGCAGCGTAGCGCGCTCGCTGGAAGATTTGATGACCTTAGGCTCCATCACCCCGCAAGTGCGCAATTTCTTGCGGGCGGCGGTACGGGCGCAGATGAATATTTGCGTATCGGGCGGCACGGGCACAGGCAAGACGACGTTTTTGACGGCGTTAACGGCTGAGATTGACCCGATTGAACGCGTGGTGACGGTAGAGGACACGCCCGAATTGCAGTTGCCCCATTTACCCAACTGGGTGGCGCTGGTTACACGTGAAAAGGCCGAGAATGGCGATGCGGTGACGATGGCCGACAACGTGCGCCATTGTTTGCGCATGCGCCCCAAGCGCATTCTGTTGGGCGAGGCGCGTGGCCCAGAGATGATTGCGATTCTTGAGGCGATGAACACCGGCCACGATGGCTGCATGTTCACTGTCCACGCTGATGATGCGTATCGCTCGTTGCAACGTATGGAGACGCTGTACCTGAAGGGCGGCTTAAGCATTCCCATGCTTGCAGTTCGTCGCGAAATTGCGCAAGCTATTCAGCTTGTGGTCAACATTGGCTCGTTTCGCATGCCCGATGGGCGTGAAGTGCGCCGCGTGAAGGAAATTGACTTTGTGAATGGCAACGTAGAAGGTGAATTGATTACGCACGAGCCGATCTTTACCTGGACGCACGAGCGCGGTAAGGAAGATTGGACGGGCCACCTTGAGTTCACCAATGCCTTTCCACAGCAATTGATCCGCAGACTGGAGCAACGCGTGCGCGGGTTTAACTGGCAAAAAGATATTGAGAACGTTCGCTGACGTTTGCTCAGTTACTTAATAGCGCTAATCTCGCAAACGCATCGAAGTAATTGTCAAGGGTTGCAAGGCTGCAATCCGCTCATCCTTAGGTTTGATTTAGCGTCCGTTCAGCCAAAACTTAGCGCAGAGTCGAGTTGAGGATGCGACTAATGCAGTAGGCTGAGGGCACTGAAAAAGTTTGAAGAACCTAAGCCAAGATACTGAACGAAATACGACATGGAGACTTTCAACCAACTTTTCTTTGCCGCACGCGAGTTTCGCCTGGAACTCATTGCCCTAGCTTTGATTGCAGGCGCAGCGGTCTTCTTAATCTTCTTTGGTTTGGTAACACCGCCGAAGGGTAAGCCAACTGGCAAGACGGTGAAGGCCGTGCGCGAGGCAGCCAGCCGCAGTTCGCAACGCGAGATGGTGGGCATTCAGGCGCGCTTGGACAAAGCCAATCTTGAAATCAGTGCTACCGAGTTTGTGAAGCGTAGCCTGATCTTGGGTATCCCACTGGGGCTGGGTTTGTATATTTTGATTGGGGCCATCGTGTTGTTTGCTGTTGGGGTTTTGGCTGGGTTCATGTTCACGTGGACGGACTTGCAGCAAAAACGAGACCGCAAAACGATTCAATACGCCAAGTTGCTGGCCAGCAGTTGTGACACGATCCGAACGGCGTATGGGGTAAACCCTTCGTTGAAGCGTGCTATAGAAGCCGCTGCCGAATTCTCACAGTCGCCGCTGAAAGAGGATTATCAGGAGATGATGATTGCGCTGAGCCAAGAGCGATTTGTAGAAGGCTTGCAGACAATTGCGGACAAGCGGCGTTCGATTGTGTTTGACGGCGTGGCAATTGCGCTGATTCGCGCCAGTGAAGCAACCGGTGAGGTAGGCGAGATGTTGCACCGCTTGGCGGTCTCTACTCGCCAGAACGTATCAGCATTTGAAGAAGCGCTCTCTACACAGATCAATGCCCGCTCGAATATCACCTGGGGCACGTATGGGCCGTGGATGATCTTTACAGCCTTTAAGGCCGTCACGTTTCTGGTTGCCTTGTTGTTTAGCGAAGCGAATTTCTTCTCAAGCGCTAATGCTTTCTTCGGTTCGTTCTTGGGTAACGTGGTGGCGTTGTTCGCATCTGGTATCTCCATCATGGTGAACCGATATGCGAGTACTACAGCGCAGCGTGGTCTGGTTATAGGGCGCATTAACTCGGTTGATGCGCAGGCTACAGCGGGTTCAATCGTGGCTCGTGGGCAGTCTTCGCCAAGTATGGATACGAGTTATTCACGGCAGGGTACGTTGAGTGCGCAGAGCCGACCTTCGGTGGGTGCTTAAGGGTTGTGTTCTGGAAAAAATTATGGATCAGCAGCTATTGTTACTCGTAGTCCTCTCTGGTGTTTCAGTTTTTATGGTGGTGATGGGCATTACCCTGCCACAGAAGCGAAAAGATCAAGTCAACGTCGCCTCGACACATCAGCAGTTTCGCTCTCGCAGCGTGGGGCGTGGCAAAGCATTCGAAGGAATCGCTGAAGCCGGGGTTCGCCGAGCTTTGCGCCGAGATACGGTGAATGCACGGTATCTGCGCTGGTTGAAGCAGGCCAACTGGTATTGGGAGGTGGGCGAGCCAACGCCACCGAATGCCAAAGCCGCGTTTTGGAACGTTGAGACGATGTGGAGCGAGAAGTTTATTGGCTTGATCACCTGGGGTGTAGGCGGATTTCTGATCTGCGTCATTCTG
>JAYTNY010000665.1:0-5704 GCA_043748055.1 Roseobacter sp. | reverse complement strand
CACTCTCCACATACCAGCGTTGAATCGGTGTCAGCGGTGAGCGTCCGGTCACCGCGCCCTGCTCGCTGCTCACCCCCGCGCCTATGCTCACCACACTCGCCAACTCCGCCAACGTCGGGTGTTGGAACACCTCGCGCGGTGTCACCTTCAATCCCGCCTGCGTCGCCCGCGCCACCACTTGGATGCTCAGAATCGAATCGCCACCCAGCCCAAAGAAATTGTCGTGCCGGCTGAGCTGTTCTACGCCTAACACCTCGCGCCAAATCCCCGCCAGTCGCTCCTCGATCTCACCCTGCGGCACTTCCACCGCCTGCGATGCGCTCCGCTCCGGCTCGGGCAATGCCTTGCGGTCTACTTTGCCGTTGGCGTTTAACGGCATGGCACCCAGCAATACAAACACGGATGGCACCATGTAATCGGGCAGCTTACCGTTCATAAAGTGGCGTAAGGTCAACGTTGTTACATCGGCACTGTTCGCCTCATCCAACACGGCGTAGGCCACCAGCCGTTTGTTGCCGCTGCGGTCGGCTTTGTCTACCACCACGCATTGGCGCACGGATGGATGCTGTTCCAGCACGGCTTCAATCTCACCCAACTCAATCCGAAAGCCGCGAATCTTCACCTGAAAATCCAAGCGACCCAGATATTCGATGTTGCCATCCGGCAGGTAACGCGCTTTGTCGCCAGTCTTGTAGAGCCGTGCGTTCGCATCATCGCTAAACACATCCGGCACAAAGGCCAGCGCGGTGCGTTCGGCATCGTGAATGTAGCCACGCCCTACGCCCATGCCGCCCACGTACAGCTCACCCGCCACGCCGATGGGCACGGGCTGCATATGCGGATCCAGCACATACATCTTCATGTTTACCACGGGCTTGCCAATGGGCATGTTCACAATGTCGTCGCCGGGCGGGGTAAGCACAGCGTAGTGCGTTACATCGTCCGAGCATTCGGTGGGGCCATACGCATTCAGCAACGGAATGCCAGGGTATTGCGCCAGCCAGCGCCGCGCCAACGCGGGCGGCAACGCTTCGCCGGTCGGTATCATCCAGCGCAGCTTGCTCAGGCTGATGGCGCTTGTGCCCGCCTGCGCCACTTCTTCCAACATCATGCGCAGCAGGCTAGGCACCACTTCCAAAATCGTAATGCCTTGCGATTCGGTTTGCTTCAGCAGTTGCAGCGGGTCACCAGCAATCTCATCCTCAAAAATATGCACGCACCCGCCCAACATGAGCTGAGATAAAAATTGCCACACCGAAATATCAAAGCTCTGCCGCGCGGTTTGGGCCACGGTGTCTGCGGCGGTCAAGCTCAAATCTTTGATCTTGGCATACAGGTGGTTAATCATGCCGCGCTGCTCTACCATGGCCCCTTTGGGCAAACCAGTGGAGCCAGAGGTGTAGATGACATACGCCAGCCGCGCACCCGCGTCTTCGTCTAGCGTGGTCAGGTTGTGCGTGTCACCAATGGCTGTCTTTAAGTCCTCGATGCGCAACACACGCGGGCGCTTGCCTGCGGGCATTTCGGCTATGGCCTCGGCCACCACTTCGGCATAGCTTTCGCTAATCACCAGCAACCCTGTTTGGCTTTGCGCCAAAATTTGGGCATAGCGCGTGGCGGGGGCGCGCACATCCAACGGCAAATACGCCCCACCGGCTTTGAACAAGCCCAACATGGCCGCCATAAAGTCGGGGCTGCGATCCATCAACACGGCCACCAACACATCTTCTACATCTTCATTCACCCCCAACGCTCTAAATTGATGCGCCAACCCATTGGCATACGCATTCAGTTGCGCGTAGGTCAGCGATTGATCTTGATAGCGCACCGCAACCGCGCTAGGTGTTTCTTCCACCTGCGCCTCGAACAATTGATGAAACCCCAGCCGCGCGTTAAATGGCATCTCGGTCTTGTTCCACTCAACCAACAGTTCGTTGCGGGCCGCCTCGCTCAGCAAGGGCAAGTGCGATACGCGCTCGCTGGGGTTGGCCAGAATGCCGCTCAGCAGCGTCTCGTATTGCGCTGCAATGCGCTGCACAGTGGCCTTGTCAAACAAATCGCGGTTGTATTCAAAATCCACCACCAGCTCGCCATTAACGTCCAACACGTTCAGGCTCAGCTCGTAATCCACAAAGCTGGTGGGGCGCGGGCCTAGCTCTACTTGCAAGCCCAGCATGGGCGGCAGCTCGGCTTGGCGCGAATAGTTAAACGTGGTGCTGACCACAGGCGACAAACTTAAATCGTGCGCCACGTTTAGCTTGCTGATGAGGCGTGCAAACGGATAGTCTTGATGCTCGTACGCATCCAGCATGGTGTTGCGCAATTGCGCCAATAGCTCGGCAAAGGTTGGGGTTACGCTTAGGCGGCTGCGAATGGGCAACAGATGCGTGTAATAACCCACCGCGCTCATGGCTTTATCCGCAGGCAGCATGCCGCGCCCGGTGGTGGGCACGCCGATAATCAAATCGTCTTGCCCGCTCAGGCGGTGCAGCAACGCAACATAGGCGCTCATCAGGGTCATAAACATCGTCACGCCGTGCGCACGGCTCAGGCGATGGCAGGCTTGCACCACGTCGTCACTTAGCCGCACGGTCTCGATGCCACCTACATACGTTTTCACCGGCGGGCGGGCGCGATCCAGCGGCAACTCCAACAGCGGAATCTCGCCTGGGAACTGCGCCAGCCAATAAGCTTCGTGGGCTTGCATGGCTAGGCCTCCGTGTTGTGCCTCGTGCCAGGCCACAAACTGGCTGAACTGGGCGGGCGCGGGCAAGCTGGGTAATTCGCCGCGACATTCGCTGGCGTATAGCTCACTCAGGTCTTGCACCAACGCACTCAGCGACAAGCCATCCAAAATAATGTGATGGGCCACGATGACCAACACATGGTCAATATGTTCATTGGGATTAAGTTTGAGCAGCGACACCCGCACCAGTGGGCCGGTCGCCATGTCCATTGGGCGGCTGCTCTCTTCATCCAGCCAAGCTGCCAGTTGGTCTTCTTTCAGCGAAATAATGGGCACATCAATCGGCAGTTCGGCGGCGATGTGTTGCACATCGCCCTGCGGGCCAATCGTGGTGCGCAGGCTCTCGTGCCGGTCTATCACCGTTTGCACTGCACGGCGCAAGGCCACCACCCGCAACGCCCCGCGCAGCCGCAAACTTACCGATTCGTTGTAGGCAATAGAACCCGCATCGCTCATCTGGCTGAGGAACCACAGTTGTTGCTGGGCCTCGGTGAGGGGAATTTGTTTGGGTTGAGGTTGCTCGAATAAAGTGACGACGGACGGTGGACGACGGACGACATGACTTTCTGGTGTCGTCGTCTGTTGTCTGTTGTCTGTTGTCTGCAGCCCGTATTGGCTCATCAGCGCCAATTGCTTTTGAATAATGTCGAGGACTTGTTGCGCCGTGTGGGCATCTGGCGCGGCTCGTGTGTTGTTGGGTGCAACTGGCACGGGTGTTTGGGCTGTTGTGTTTTGGGTGATATGGTCTGCAACCGACAACAGGTTTGATAAATCCTCGAAGAAGCGCCGGATGGGAATCTTTACGTTGTAGCTACTTTCAATGTGCATGGCCGCCTCCACCAGCACGATAGAGTCTGCGCCCATGTCAATAAACGGCGCATGAACGTCTACATCATCAGCCGAGATGCGCAATTGATCGGCTAACAAACCGCGAAGGTCGGCCAAAACAGATTGTGAGGAGACAGGGGCGTTGGTAGTGTTAGTGGAGTTGGAGTTGGGGTTAGTGTTGCTAAGCATAGAAGTAGCAAGTGAAAGCGAATCAGAAGAAAAAGAAGAAGAAACGTTTTGAGCAACGTGCACCTGTTCGGGTAGCCAAAAGCGCTTGTGCTGAAAGCGATATGTGGGCAGAGCTGTACGCTGTCCGGCAAAGCCAGCGTTAAAGGCCTTCCAATTAATGGCCGCGCCCTCTACATACAACGCCGCCACCGTGTCGAGCATGACAACCCAATCATCTTGGGTGCCACTTTGGGTGCCATTGAGCGAGGGCAACCACACATCAGCGGTATGGCGCTTGCCCAAGCTGGTTAGCACAGGCTTTGGTCCCATTTCAATAAAGGTGTCGTAACCATGCGCAAGCATCACATCCAGGCCTTGCACAAATTGCACGGCCTCGCGGGCGTGTTGCCGCCAGTAATTGGCGGTGAATACGTGCCCCACTGGCAACACCTCGCCGGTTAAGTTGGATACCAGGGGCAAGCGCAACGGCTGCATCGTTACTGTCGCGGCTTCACGCTCAAACGCATCCAGCATCGGCTCCATCAGCACCGAGTGAAACCCGCGCGAGACATCGAGCATGCGGCTTTCGATGTTCGCCGCATTCAACTCAGTTAGAACAGCCTGCACCGCAGCGGGCGTGCCAGAAATAACGGTGTTGCTGGCTCCGTTGATGGCCGCCACTGCCACACTATTACTAAACGCTTGGATATGCTTGCGCACGGTGGCTTCGTCTGCAAACACAGCGGCCATGGCCCCTTCTTGTGTCGCTTGCATCAAGCGCCCGCGTGCGGCAATTAGGCGTAGGCCATCGTGCAGGCTAAACGCGCCCGCCATGCAGGCCGCCACAAGCTCGCCCACGCTGTGGCCCATGACGATGCTGGGTGCAATGCCCCAGCTTTGCCACACTTGCGCCAGTGCGTACTCCACTGCAAACAAGCCGGGCTGGGCGAATTCGGTTTGTGCCAATGCCTCGGCATCGTTCAACACATCCAACAACGAGCGAGATAACAAGGGTTGCAACATCGTCGCGCACTCGTCTAATGCTGCACGAAACACAGGCTGGGTTTCATACAACGCCTGTCCCATGCCTGCGTATTGCGAACCCTGGCCGGTAAACAAAAATGCAATCGAGCGCTGTTCCCCTCTCCCAGAGGAAGAGGGGGGGCATCCGATGTGCGCAGGGAGGGCAGATTCGCGCAACTGTCGCACCAAACTCTCTTTATCTTTGGCAACCACCGCCAACCGATGATTGAAATAGTTGCGCCCAACCTGGCTGGTGAAGCACACATCGGCCAAAGACACATTCTCGTTTGCAGACAAATGCTCGGCATAGGCATTTGCCAACTCAGCTAACGCGCCCTCACTTTTTGCAGAGAGCGTCAGCACATGCGCTGGGCGTTCGGGTTGTTTTGTGTGGATGGGATTCGCAGCGGGCGCAGGCACATCGCTTAAAACCAGATGCGCGTTGGCACCGCCAAACCCAAACGAGCTGATGCCTGCATAACGCGGCACATCGCCAGCCACCCAGTCGGTGTTCTCGGCGGGGATTTTTAATGCGCTGTTCGCCAGATCAATATGTGGGTTAAGCGCTTGCACATGCAACTGGCGCGGAATGTGTTGGTGCTGCAAGCACAACACCGTTTTGATGAGGCTGGCAATGCCTGCCGCCGCCTCTAGATGGCCGATGTTGGCTTTGACCGCGCCCAGCCAGCACGTCTCGCCCACGGCGCGGTTCTCCATCAACACCGCGTTTAGCGCGTTCACTTCGATTGGGTCGCCTAGCGGCGTGCCGGTGCCGTGCGTTTCCACAAAATTAATTTGCGCGGGCCGCACCCGCGCGTTTTGTAAGGCCTGCCGCACCACGGCTTGTTGGGCTGGGCCATTGGGCGCGGTCAATCCGTTGCTGCGGCCATCTTGGTTGATGGCCGAGCCAGCGATCACGGCCAGCACGCGGTCGCCATC
>JAYTNY010000664.1:0-4675 GCA_043748055.1 Roseobacter sp. | reverse complement strand
GCCCACCCAGATCATGATGGCATCGGCGATGAGCAACGCCGCTGTCACGATCCACCATTGACGATCATACGCCGTCACGGATTTGGAAATAAGCATCGGCTTCCCGTGTGCGATGATTTGTTCTGCTCTCATTGTTCTCACGTTTCTCTCTCCTATTTACAACTCAGTTTTGCAACTCAGTTGCCTCCCCCAAGCTATCACGTTCATTCTCTAAGCCCCTGCAAATGGGTTCACAACGGGCTACATCATCCTAAAGATTGACTACTAACTTGAAACCTCAGAAAGTCAGGACTTCGATCTGAAACTGCCGCGTTCGTAGGGCTGCACCTCGCGCTCGGTCTCGCTCAGCCGAACGCCAGCATTCGAAAGCACTCGCGCGCCATCAGTTTCGAAGTGAAAATCCATGCGCTTCAGGCCTTCCTGAGCCAAGGCCGCTTCCACGCGGTCTTTCGTGCCATCTTCGCAATACATGACCAAGAAGCCGCCGCCACCCGCCCCGGCAATCTTGCCGCCGCGCACGCCGTTGTTGCGGGCGATGGTGTACGCACGGTCAATTCGCTCGTTGCTCACCCCCGGTGCAAAGCGCTTCTTGTGCTGCCAGGCCTGGTCGAACATATCGCCAAAACGGTCTAAATCCCCACGCGCCAAATATTTGCGCGCACTCAGGGCCAGCTCATGCACAGCTTGCAACGATTCGATGACTTTGGGGGATTGCTCTTTCGACGACTTGGTTTGATGCTGCAAAATATGTGCGCTGTCGTGTGTGGCTCCGGTGAACATCATCAGCAAGTTGTGCTCCAGACGAGAAATAATTTCTTGTGGCACTGTTAACGGCTCGGTGCAAACGCCGCTGGCATCAAACGAAATCCAGTTAAACCCACCCCAGGCCGATGCATACTGATCTTGAATGCCGATGGGCTTTTCTAACTTAATTAACTCGATGTAGCAGGCCATTTCGGCAACCTGGCCCTTACTCAGTTTTAACCCGCAGGCCGTGCTGATGGCTTTGATGAGCGCGACGGTAACCGCGCTGGACGAACCCAAACCCGTCCCCGGCGGCACTTGCGAGGCCAGGAACATCGCTACGCCTTGCTCTACGCCAAAGTGTTGCAACACAGCTTTGGGCAAACTCAGATCGCCGTCCCACATGAGCGGGTCACCAATCGGATGGCGATAGAACATACGATAGTCCGATGAGGTGATTTGTAGGGCACCGTCTTCGTTGGCATTTAGCACAACGTACACGTATTTGTCGAGTGTAGTACTTAAAACCGCACCGCCATAGCGGGTGTAGTAAGCCGGTAGATCGGTGCCGCCGCCAAATAGGCTGACACGGAGGGGGGCACGGGCGATTAGCATTTTTGGAGTGAAATCCTTTGATTGAGAGACGAGTGATTGGGGATTAGGGATTGGTGATTTAGGTTATACAAATCACCAATCTCTAATCCCCAATCACCTCTAATAAGCGCCTCGTCCCTTTATGACAGCCGGGAACGTCAGCAGTAGCACTTTCAAGTCCCGCAAGAAAGAGCGGGTGCGAATTTGGTAGATGTCGAGTTGGGCGCGTTCGGGGCCAGTGATATCCGAGCGACCTGAGATTTGCCAAAGGCCGGTTAAGCCGGGCCGAACGGTTAGCAATTCTTCGGCATACTCACCATAGCGGGATAGTTCGCCTTGTGTAATCATGCGTGGGCCGACTAGGCTCATTTGGCCCAGCAGCACGTTGAACAACTGGGGTAATTCATCCAGGCTGAGCTTGCGCAGCCAGCCGCCACTCTTCGTAATGCGCGGGTCCTCTTTGAGCTTTTGGTCGCGCTCCCAGACGGCTTTTAGGTCGGGATGCTTCGCCAAAATTTCATCACCATTCAGGTGCATGGTGCGGAACTTGAACGCATCGAATTGTGTGCCACCCACGCCCATCACGCGCCTGCGGTAGATCACCGGGCCGGGGCTGTCGCGCTTCACAATCAGCCATAGCACCAGCAGCACCGGGCTGAGCAAGAGCAAGCCGATGGCTGTGAGAATCAAATCGCCAACGCGCTTCAGGGCATCGTCTATGCGGCGATCAGGATTGGTTTGCGGTAACGGCCCCAGTTGGGGTCCCGGTTGGGATTGGGCGATGGGCCGGGCTTTCGGCGTTAATGGGGTTGATGGGGTTGTGCGAACGGTTGGACTCTCGTACATCCTGAATACTCCTCTCGTAAATGTGTTCTAGTTGAGCAACTATGTCGTTCCAGTTGTGATGAGCTTCGACAAAGCGGCGACCGGCTGCGCCCATATTGGCGCGCAAGGCTTCGTCGTTGAGTAACTTAAGCAATGCACTGGCAAAGGCCTGGGGCGTATCGGCGACCAGGCAATCTGTGCCGCCTGCCACCTTTAATGCGTTGATGGCTTGGGGCGATGCGACCACGGGCGTGCCACAGGCCATCGCCTCTAGCACTTTGTTTTGCACGCCTGCGCCATACAGCAAGGGCGCAGCAGCGATGGTGGCCTGGCGCAGCGGCACGCGCAAATCTTTCACATAGCCCGTCACACGGATGCGTGCGCCGGGGTCGTTGGTCTCTAGCGCTTGCACAGCGGGGGTGGGGCGGCTACCCGCAATCACCAGCTTGGTGTTGGGGCGGCTGCGCCAGACGATGGGCATGACCTCTTGCGCCAAATACAGCGCCGCCGTCACGTTGGCGTGGTAGCTCATCTTGCCGCTGAACACAATCGTGTCGGGCTGGCGCTTCTCGCTCGTCGGTGCGAAATAGCTCAGGTCTACGCCGTTGCCCAGGGTGCTGATGGGGTTAGGGTTGCGCGCCAGCTTGCGCAAGGCCGCTTGGTCGGTGTCGCTGGTCACCAGCGCATGCGCGAATTGTTCGGTCAGCCAACCCTCGTAATAGCGAGTGCGGCTTAACTCAATTGCAGTCATGGCGCGGCTCTTTAGGCTGCGGCTGCGCTGGCTGGCTTGCTCAAAGAGGTGGGTGATGCAATCGACGCTGTCCCAGATGATGGGCGTTTGCGTTTGAAGGTTTGAAGTTTGGGCCAATAAGCCGTATTGCGCGCCGCGTAAATGTTCGATGTGAATGACATCGGTATTGCCTTGCTTGAGATGGGACTCGATGGCCTGAGCCAATTCAGGCACATAGCAGAACCAGGCTTGGATGGGGCTGCGGGTGGGCAGGGCGTGGGCAATATTCTTCAGCTTTTGGTTTTTGGTGAGGGGTGCGGAGAGGACTTCGATCCCCCACGATTTCATCTCGTCCAGCGCTTTTAGCTCGCTTTCGCTTTCCCACACAGTTGCCAGGGTGATGTGATGACCCCGCTGTGCCAGCACGCGCAGCAGGTAGTACGGCCGTACGCGAATGGGCGTGGGCACGTAGGGAATCACCGCCAGAATATTCATAGTCAAAATGCCGGAAACGGAAAACGACGAGAGCTATACGACAGTTAACGACATCCAGGTCAGGAACGGGTGTATCGCCTGCAAACACGCCAGATAAATTTTGGCAAGCTGCCACGACACCAATAAACGAGCCACAAACGCCGATTCAGCAACGTCAACAACTTGATGCGCTAATCTCGTCAGCAAACCCGATTCATTGTTTTGAGCGACTTCACAAACTAGGGAGCACTTAGGTTTCCCTAAGTGTTCAGCCCCCTCAGGCCGAACGATTGCGATTCTAACCGGAACTTGCACGAAACAGCCTACTAATTTGATGAAATCGTTGCCGTGAACTAGGGATCAGGGCACCAATCCCTAGCCTTGCCCCAAACCTACCTATTCGCCGTATGCCAATTCAATCTTGCGACATGCAACTCTATAGTCGTATGTCGTTTGAATTAGCGCACGACCCTTTCGGCCCAATTCATCGGCCAAAAGTTTGTTTTCGAGGAGAGTAATGACCGCCTGGGCAAAATCTTGCGGGGAATCGGCGATGAGGACGTGCTGGCCGTGTTCCACGGCGATGCCCTCGCAGCCAATGGTCGTAGTCACAATGGGTAGGCCTTGCGAGAGTGCGTTCAAAATTTTGACACGCATGCCGCCCCCTGCACGCAACGGCACCACCATCAAACCTGCTTGTTGCAAATACGGCAGCGGGTCTTCGACATAGCCGGTTACGTTGATGCCGAGGCCCTGCGTGTTGAGAGCGGTCAGCTCTTGGGGTGGGCGGGCACCCACCACATCAAACTGCACGCCTGGTTTTTGGGCGCATATAAGTGGGTAGACCTCTTGCACAAACCACCGGATGCCATCGATGTTGGGCGGCCAATACATGGTGCCGATATGCAAAATGTGGTCGGCGTTCGCATTGCGTTGTACGTAGGTTACTTCGTCGGTGTCTACGGCGATGGGAATGACGACGGCGTTGAGCTTTTGCTCGGCAGCTTCTTCCAGGGCGGCTTGGTCTTCTGCGCTTACAGCCAACAGGCCGTCGAACTCGCGGCAAATGCGGCCTTCGTATTTTTTTAATAAGCGCCAGTCGCGCGTCAGCAGCGGTTTTTGCAAACCACTGGTCATTGTTTCAGAAAGGCGTTTGTAGAGCAACCATAGCGCGTTGTGGGTATCCAGCACTTTGCGCGCGCCAGTTACGCGCTCAGCATATTGGGCCATGTTGTGCTGGTCGGCATGGGCGATGTCGAATTGCTGCTTGCTGCACAGACAGTCAATGAGCGCGCGCATCTCGGCGCG
>JAYTNY010000663.1:0-4615 GCA_043748055.1 Roseobacter sp. | reverse complement strand
ATCGCAAAGCGAAGTCGGCCTACGCCGACTGGGTTCTAGCCGACGTAGGTCGGCTTTGCTTCGGGTTGCCGCGACTTCAGTCGCCGGGCAAATTCTGTCGACTTTGCAGGAGTCATAATAGATATTCAAGTGACATGGGCTTCGCGGGCCGACCTGTGAGGTTTGCCGCGTATCGCTGTGCACCCAGGCTGCGGTACACTACGCGGAACAAGGCCGCAACAGCGACCAACATCCTGATTCATCAAACTCAACTTCAACACGCAACACACTTCAAAATCAAACCTCATGCGTATTCTCTTTCTCTCCCGCTGGTTTCCCTTCCCGCCTGATAACGGCGCGAAAGTGCGCATCTTTAACCTCATCAAGGCCATCGCCCGGCAGCATCAGGTGCGGCTCATCTCATTTGCGTCCGAGCCAGTGAGCGATGAACGCTTGGCCCGCATGCGCGAGTTTTGCTACAAGGTTGAGACGGTGCCGTATCACCTGTTTCAAGCCAACAGCCTGAAGGCCAAGCTGGGGTTCTTCAGCCCCATCCCGCGTTCGTTTTTAGATACGCACAACCCGGAATACCAGAGCCTCATCGAAAAAGCCGGACAAGAAGAGACGTTTGATTTGCTGCTGGGTTCGCAGTGGGACACCATTCCCTACATGCTGGGTGCGCCGTCGCTTGAACACACGCCTAAGCTGTTGGAAGAAGTCGAGATCAGCATTTACCGCGACCAGTTTTTGCGCGCAAAGCAACCCGTGGCGCGCATGCGCAAGTGGGTAATGTGGAACAAGTGGCGCTACTTCATGGCCCAGAGCCTGAAAAAAATTGATGCCTGCACGGTTGTGTCCGAGCCAGAAATTGCACCGATTCAAAATTGCCTGCCCGGCTACGGCCCCATCGGCGTTATTCCCAATGGCGCGGATATTGAACGCTTTACAGGTGACTTTGGGCAGCCGCAACCCAACACCGTGGTTTACACCGGGGCGATGACGTACTACGTCAACTTGGATGCCATGAAATTTTTTCTGGGCGAGGTGTGGCCGAAGGTGCTGGCGCAGGTGCCCGAGGCCAAGCTATATATGTGTGGCCGTACTGATGGCGTGCCCGTGCATGAATTACCCAAATACGACAGCGCCATTCTGACCGGGCATTTGCAGGATATTCGCCCACGCATTGCCCAAAGCTGGCTCAGCATCGTGCCAGAGCGGCTGGGCGGCGGCACGCGCATCAAGGTGCCGGAGGCTATGGCACTGGGCACGCCTGTCGTCTCGACCACGCGCGGAGCCAATGGCTTGAACCTGACGCACGGCCACGATATTTTGGTGGCCGATGAGGCCGAGGCGTTTGCGCAGGAAGTGATTAGAGTTCTGAGAGATTCGGCATTGCGAGACAAGCTCAGCCAAAACGGGCGCGCCACCGCTAAATCGCGGTTCGATTGGCGCGTCATTGGCCAGCAATTGGATGAGTTTATGTTGCGGGTAATCCAGGCTGGTGCGACAAACTAATTGCAATTTGGCAACTTATTAGTCTGTGAAGATGAGCGTTTGATTGCGGCCTTGCAGCAAATCCTTATGGCTCACTCAGGCATTCTTAGGATTTCTTCCTACGATCCACAAATCCTGTCATTCGCGCAACTCATCCTCCCAAAGGTTGGGCTTGCAAGAATCGAGATTAACCACAAAGGCACAAAGATCACAAAGAAAGTTTTGCAAATACTTCGTGTTCCTTGTGTCTTTGTGGTGGAAAGTTTTATTTCGGATAACGTTTAATGAGTTTGAATTTTGAATGAAGTAAAGGAACCAATGACGAATGCAATGAGCAATATGGCGCGCACCACGCTGCGCCCAGATGTAGGTATGCCCAGCATGAATGGCAAAGTAAACCAAACCATAGACCGGGCTTGTAATTGGATGGTGGGATCGGGCGCACAGGTGACGAGCCAAGACCCCAACTTGAATGGCGGCTTCGTCTCGTGGTACGAGCAAGATACGCAGCTATACGCCTACGTGTATTCCGAGATCACCGGTTACATGTTGACGATGCTGACCTCGCTGTACAACCGTACCAACGATGTGCGCTATCTCAACAGCGCCATTCGCGCGGGCGATTGGTTTTTGCATACCGTGCACGAACCCACCGGCGGCTTCCGGTGCCTCTTCCCGCTACGCGAGACGCGCTTCGATTACAAGCGTGAGCAGATTTACGCCTTCGATTGCGGCGTGATTTTGAGCGGCCTGGTCAACTTGTTCCGCGCCAGCAAACACCCCAAGTATTTGGCCGCCGCCACCAGCGTGGCCGATTGGCTGGTGCGCGATGTGCAGAAATCGTCGAAAGGGTTTTATCCTGTTTACGACATCGGGCAGGACAAATTCATCGAGTCCGACAAAGAGTGGTCGCTGTGCTCTGGCAGTTATCACACCAAGATCGCCCTCGGCTTGTTGAACCTGTATGACCTCACCCGCAAGTCGTCTTACTTACGGGCCGTCACCAATGCGTGCGATTTTGCGCTGGAGTTCCAAGACAAGAGCGGGCGCTTTGTTTCGTTCCCCATCAACAACGGCACCAATGCACACCCGCACACATATTCTGTCGAAGGGCTGTGGACGGTGGGCAAGTATTTGGGCCGCGAGGATTACCTACAGGCTTCGGCGCAAGGGGCTAGTTGGCTGCTGAGCCTGCAAAACGAGGAAGGCATTGTGCCGCGCCACTACCAGAACAACGAGCCGCTTTATAACGAGCGGGTAGATGTGTTGGCTCAGGCTTTACGGATGGGTGCCATTCACCTGGCCGAGGGCCGTTTGCCCAAAGAGGTGCAGGCCCAGTTGGAGAAGCTGGTGCCCATTATTTCGCGCAACCAGTCCAACAGCGACGACGTGCGCGCCAACGGCGGCTTTTACTTTGGCCGCCTAAGCGACGGCACGGTGATGCCGCATGTAAATGTTTGGGTGACGATGTTCGCGGTGCAAGCGCTTACCGCGTTCGATGACTTTAAGCACGGCCGCTACGAGTTCAAGCCGTTCGATATGGTCTGATGCAATTTCACCACAAAGGGCACAAAGAACACGAAGACAGATAAAGAAAAGTCTTTGTGAGCTTTGTGCTTTCTTCGTGATCTTTGTGGCGAAAATTTTTGGAGGAGTGTTGGAGAAATTTAAGGGTGGGACGAAGGTGTTTAGAACGTTGATTATTGGTGCGGGGGGCGGCGGCACTGGGCCGCTGGTGTATGCCGCACAAAAAGGTTTATTAGATGGGTTGCTCGACAGCGGCGTGGCGGTGATAGATCGACAGTGCCAGATGGGGCGCGGCAGCATCGGCCAATATGTCATCCAGTCGGACACGGCGGGGGGCACATTGTTGGAATGCCTGGACTCGGTGCCCGCGAAAAAAGTATTTGTCCGAACAGCCCAATCCAAAATAAAACAGGCCATCGAACAGCACCGCAACGTCTCGGTGCCGTTGCAGTTGATTGGCGACTACATGACCGAGTTGGGTGGCGACTTGCAACGCTATATGGAGACCTATAAAGCAAACGCGCCCAGCAAGTTCTTCCCGCGCACGACAGCCACCGATGTGCGCGCCCTGCCCGATGGCTGCCTGCAAGCCCACGTGCTGGTACACGCCGAGAATGGCACCGTAATAGATGAGGGCAACATTGTGGCCGAGAAGCTGGTGCTTTCGGTGGGCGGCAAGCAAAACCACGCGCGCACGTTGGCCTCGCCCATTGTGCCGGGCTTAATGGCGGGCCAGTATGCCGACAAGGTGATGTTTACCGATGTTGCGCAGCAGCCACAGGGTGTGCAGGCTATTGAGCAGATATTGAGCGAGAGCCACGCCAAACGCGGCAGCAAAAAAGTGTTAATCATTGGCGCGTCTCACAGTGCGTTTTCTACTGCCTGGACACTCCTCAATAAAGTAAACGGGCAGACTGTGCCGTTTGGCGCAGGTGATGTGACCCTTTTGCACCGCGACAAACTAAAGCTGTTCTACATGTCCAAAGAGGCGGCCTGGCAAGATGGCTACACCGACTTCAACGACGACGACTTGTGCCCGGTGACCCAGCGCGTGTATCGGCTGGGCGGGCTGCGGCTAGAGTCTCGCACATTGCTGATGCAGATTTGGGGCATGTCGCCCGGCGAGGCCGAGCGACGAGTGCGGCTGATGAAGATTGATGCGGCGCAGGGTGCGGCGCACGCAGCCGAGATTAAAGTGTTATTTGATGAAGCCGACTTGGTGATCCCGGCCTTTGGCTACGAGCCAAACGTCATGCCGATCTACGATGCGCACGGCAACGCCATCAACCTGATGTGCCAGCGCGAAGGCGGGCGCATGGTAGACACCGAGTGCCGCGTGTTGGATGCGACAGGCCAGCCCTTGCCCAATGTGTATGCCATCGGCTTTGTTACGGGCTACAAACTTACCGGCCCACTGGGTGGCGAGCCAAGTTACCGAGGCCAGAATAACGGCCTGTGGCTATACCAAAACGGCGTGGGCGAAATCATTGTGAACCATTTGTTGAAAGAAGAGCCTGTGCTGGCTTAACTTTTGCTTGCAGACACTGGATTCCAGGCTTTAGCCGGTTACGAACTCAGCGGCGATGTAACGGTGCAACGGTGCATTGAGTCGCTA
>JAYTNY010000662.1:0-4512 GCA_043748055.1 Roseobacter sp. | reverse complement strand
TGGGCGACTACCCGCATATTTTGTTTGTGGCCGTTCACACCGATGAAGGCCTCATCGGCTACAGCGACACCTTTTATATGACCGAATCGGTGCGCGGCTACATCCACCAGTTTGCTGCGCCCATGTTATTGGGCCGCGACCCGCTGGAGATTGAGCTGCATTGGCGGCGGCTCTACGAAGTGATTGCGCACATCGTGGGCAAAGGCGCTGAGCTGCGCGGCCTCAGCGCGCTCGATTGTTGTTTGTGGGACATCTTGGGCCAGGCCGCCAACATGCCCATCTGGCAAGTGCTGGGTGGCAAGGCGCGCGAATCAATCAAAACCTACAACACCTGCGGCGGCCCCAGCTATGGCCGCCCCACCCGTGGCGGCACGGGCTACGGCACAGATCGTGATAGCGGTAAGCTCGAAGACTTAATCGCTTACATGACGGACGCGGGCGCGTTGGCCCAAGACCTGCTGAGCGAAGGACTGACCGGCATGAAGATTTGGCCGTTCGATTACGTCGCGCACACGCCCGGCCAATTCGATCAGTGGCGCACCTTCAAGGGCATGTTTGATCCGGCGCTGACCAACATCGGCGGCCACACGATCAGCAATGCTGATTTGGACAAGGCGCTGGAGCCATTCCGAAAAATTCGGGCTGCGGTGGGCGACAAGATGGACATCATGGTGGAAGGGCACGGCCTGTGGTCGCTGCCCGCCGCCAAGAAAATTGCGCGCGCCCTCGAAGACTTTAAGCCTTACTGGCTAGAGGACTTGATGCGTGCCGACGATGTGCAAGCATTGGCCGAGTTGCGCGCCAGCACCACCACGCCCGTCCTCGCCAGCGAATATTTGGCCACGCGCTACGAATACAAGCCTGTACTGGAGGCGCGCGCCGCCGACATCATCATGGTAGACCCAACTTGGGCGGGCGGCATTACCGAGAGCAAGAAAATTGCGACGATGGCCGAGACCTACAAGCGCCCCGTCGCCATGCACGATTGCACCGGCCCGTTCACGCTTTACGCGGGCATCCACCTGGCGCTAAACGCCACTAACGCCGTATACCAAGAGACCGTGCGCGCCTACCTGCGCATTACTTACCCAGAAATGGTGACGGATATTCCCGTGGTGCAAAACGGCCACATCCTGCCGCCCACCAAGCCTGGGCTGGGCACCACGTTGCTGCCCGATGTACGCACGCGGCCCGATGTGACGATTGTGGAATCGAAGTTGTAAAAGAAGCAAACCACAAAGACACAAAGATCATGAAGAAAGGCCTTCGTGATCTTTGTGTCTTTGTGGTTAATCTATCCGCGCCAGCTTCGACAACATCAAGTCATTCCGCGCAGTGCCCCAGTCCAGCAAATCTTGCTCGCTGGGCCATTCGTCCATGCTGGTGAGGTGAACCGACCAGATGACCGATACCACGCTGGCGTAACGAACCACCAGGCGGCAATCCGTCGTGCCAATTACGTTAAATTCGCAGAAGGCAGCAAACTCATCGGCGTGGGCGGGGTGCTGGGTGGCGAAATTCTCGGAGGGCCGCACCGAGCGCACCATTGGGCGGGTCATGCCCCAGAACGTATGCGCGGCACCGGCGCTGTCGCTGCAATCAAAAATCACCTGTTGCAACCGATGAAACCGCCCTGCCTCATGCTCTGGTCGAAACGTCCGCCAGTAGGCATCGCCATCGCAAGCTGGTTTGGCCGAGATCATCACATCGCTGGTTTGCAGCCAGCCCACCGGCACATCATCTATTTGCAGCAGGGCTGCGGTAATACGTTCGGCGCGCGTGGGGGCTGGGCTGCGGCTGCAACTCGCCAGCAGCGCCATCAACAAGAGGAAGTTGAAACGCCATCGGGTCACACCTTTGGTTACGCAATGCGTCGCAAAATGTCATCAGGCACTAGTACGCGCAAATCTGGATACGACTCGATGATTCTGGCGATATCAGCGAAGTCTTTCTGGCGTTTACTGCCTCGCCTGCCAGGGTCTTGCGCAGCCCACACTTTGCCGCGCATCACATCTTCGAGCGCAGCTACCGGCAAGGCCAGGCCAAGCACATCGCGCATCTCGGCGCGCGCCACAAAGTCCGAATAACGCACGTCATTCTGAATCTGCACGCGCAAATCCGAGCCTGCCATCTCGACGTTTAGGCTGTGTGGGAATGGCTTCACCACAAAGTGCGCTCGTAATAAACCCAGCACGGAATCTACCTGATCAGTCGCGACAACGACATCTAAGTCAAGGCTTACCAGCGGTTCAACGTAAGCATTCACTGCTTGCCCGTCAATCACACAAAAGCGAATGGCGTGCGTGTTGAGGAGCGAGGTGAACTGCTCCAAAAAATTGGCCTTGTCCACGGTGATCTCCTTCCAGAAGTCCAGGGCTTGCATGATGTCTCTTTAACTCCGTATTGACCTTGGCTGTAATGTGCGACGCACCTCGGAGGTGCGTCGCACGTTTGAGTTTATACCCCCGCCAACAACTGCTCCGCCTTTGCCAATGCCTCGCCCAGTTTGCTGGCATCTTTGCCGCCTGCGTAGGCCAGCGTGGGCTTGCCGCCACCGCCGCCGCCAACAACCGCCGCAATCTCCTTAATCAGCTTGCCCGCCTCAAAGCCCTTCTTCGTCAAATCCTGCGACACCGAAACCACCAGCGATGGCTTATCCCCAATGACCGCGCCCAACACCACCACGCCGCTGGGGTGCTTCTCGCGGAACCAATCGCTCATCTCGCGCAGTAACTCGCTGGAATCGGTTTGAACTTGTGCAATCAGGACATCTGACGTCTGACGGCGGACGACAGATGTCTTGAGCAACGCATCGAACTGGCTCTTTGCCACCGCGCGCTTGAGCTGCTCTAGTTGCTTTTGCGCTTCGCTCAGTTGCACCGTCACTTTGTTCACTTGCTCGGCGGCAGTGTCGCTCGTTGCATTTACCGCGTGCGCAATCTGCGCAATCTGTTGGCTTTGTTTGCGCGCATACTCCAACGCGCCCTTGCCGGTCAACACCTCGATGCGCCGCACACCCGCCGCCACCGCGCTCTCGCTAACAACCACCGCGCTGCCGATCTCGCCGGTGCGCTTCACATGCGTGCCGCCGCACAACTCGGCAGAAAAAATCTCCGGGTCAAATAACTCATCACCCGCAAAACCCACGCGAACAACACGCACCACATCGCCATACTTCTCGCTAAAGAACGCCATGGCCCCGCTGGCAATCGCCTCTTTGTAGCTCTGCTCTTGCGCCCACACCGGCATGTCTTGCAAGATCGCGTCGTTCAACAGGTCGCTCACCTTCTCGATCTCGTCGCGGGTCATCGCCGCACTGTGGCTAAAGTCAAAGCGCAGCCGGTCGGGCGCAACCAGCGAGCCTTGCTGGCCCACATGCGCCCCCAACACCGTGCGCAAACACTTTTGCAACAAGTGCGTGGCCGTGTGGTTGCGTTTGATTGACGCACGTCGGGCCTTGTCTACGTAGGCCACACACGGGTCGCCCGTGCGCGGCGCGCCCTCGCTCACCTGGCAGGTATGCACAACGAACCCCGGCGCAGGTCGCCGCGTGTCCAGCACGTTCATCCGCCAAAACTTATTGCTAATCTCGCCCGTGTCGCTCACCTGGCCGCCGCTCTCCACATAAAACGGCGTGTCGTGCAAGATCACTTCAACGGTCTCGCCCAGCACGGCGTGGTCGGTCATCTCGCCATCTCGCAAGATGCCCACCAAGCCGGTGATCATCTCCAGCGTGCCATACGGGTCATAGCGCACGCCGCTCTCTGGCAATGCCCCATCGCTCTTCAGCGCCTCAAACGCCTCGCGGTAGGCTTTTACCTGATCGAAGTTGCCCGCAAAATTTTCTTTGCCCGCGCTTCGCGCAATCTCTTTGGCGGCTTCACGCGCTTTCTCAAAGCCAGCTTCATCAATCGAGAAGCCACGCTCTTTCGCCACATCACGCGTAATTTCTAGTGGCAAACCGTACGTATCGTAGAGCTTGAAGGCATCTTGCCCTGAGATACTGTTCCCCGTTACCGTTTGCGAAAACCCGACATGCGTTGTGATGGCAGGTGTTGCTTGCACTATGGCATCAAGCCGCTCAAGCCCCGCCTCCAGCGTGCGCGCAAACCCTTCTTCCTCACGCTTAATCGTGTTGGTGATGTGATCTTTGCGATTCACCAAATCGGTGTAATAGCCGCCCATCTTCTCAATCACCGCCTGGCACACCTGATACAGAAACGGCTGGGTAAAGCCAATCTTGCGCCCATAGCGCATGGCGCGGCGCATCACCATGCGTAACACGTAGTTTCTCCCCTCGTTGCCGGGCAACACGCCATCGCCAATGAGAAAGCTGGCCGCCCGCACATGGTCGGCGATGACGCGATAGGCCACGTATTGCTCGTTGCGCTGTGCATCGCTGTGACCGGCTAACTCCTGAATGCAATCGAACACCGGCTGGAACAAATCGGTGTCGTAGTTGCTCGCGCCGCCTTGCAACACGCGGCACAAGCGCTCGAAGCCCATGCCCGT
>JAYTNY010000661.1:0-8953 GCA_043748055.1 Roseobacter sp. | reverse complement strand
GCGCACTATGCCGAAGCGCTGGGGCATTATGCCGATGCTGCTCACGCTGCGCAATCGGCAGTGGCGCTGGCCGAGCGACTTGAGTCTGTGGAGTACATGGCGCGCAGCAACTTGGCTTGGGGCGTGGCGTTGCGCCGCGAAAGCGCATTTGAATTGGCGCAGGCGCGGCTAAACGCAGCAGTCACATTTGCCGAGCTAGCTGCACTGCCGCTGATTGCGGCAGACGGCCTGCGCAACTTGGGCATCATCGCCGCCTATCAAAGTGATTACGTGCGCGCACAAAATTATTTTGCACAAAACTTGCGCATCTACCAACAGTTGGGCAACTTGCCTAGCGAGGCGGCAGCATTGGGCAACCTGGGTGTGTTGGCGATCTACCAAAGTGATTACGCGGCAGCGCAGCCTTATCTTGAGCAATCGGTGGCGATCTTCCGCAAGATTGGCGACCGCAGAAGCGAGGCGATTGGGTTGAACAACCTGGGCACGATTGCCCACAAGGGGCAGGACTATGCCCAGGCGCAAGCTTGCTTTGAGCAAACGATTGTCATCTCGCATCAAATAGATGATCTTCAGAGTCGGCGCGAAGCTCACAATCTGTGGGGACATTTGCTCAGCGAACAGGCGCAGCACACTGCTGCCAAGCAACACTATGAAATCGCCTTGCAGCTTGCCCACGAGATTCATGCGCCGGGTTCGATTATTGAATCGCAAGCCGGGCTGGCAGCGGCGGCCTTTGCTGCGGGCGACAGCGCCGGGGCGTATGCACTGGTGCAAAAATTTATGGGTGATATTGACGAGCGCGCATTGGCGCAAACCGAAGACTCGTTGCGGGTGTATCTAACCTGTTATCAAATCTTGCGCGCGTGCGGAGATGCACGCGCATCGCAACTAATTGAGACCGCCCATCGCATCTTGCAAGAGCGCGCCGCCAAGACACCCAATGCAGCGATACGCAGGGCATTTCTTCAGCATATCCCTGTCCACCGTCACATCGTCGCAGAGTTTGTAACCGATCGGGGCGCTTTGCGCTGATTACAGCGCCGCGCTCCGAGACGATGCAAGCAGCACCATTTAATTGGCTGAACGACACGATCCGGGTTTTTATTCGCTGCGCTGCAAAATCTGTTGCAGCGTTTTTAGGCAACGCGCCCGCGTAGGGCCAATGCTGCCCACCGGCACATTGAGCTGCACTGCGATGGTGGCATAGTCTGGCTCGTCGGGGTCAAAATACAGCGCAGTCAACAGGGCTTGGCAGCGCGCTCCCAACTTGTTTAGGCCCTGGTTAATCCATTCGACTAAATCTCGCCGGTCCAAATCTGTCAGCCCCTCACGGCCAAAAACAACACGCGCCTCGGAGATATTTTCGTCCAATGCCTCGGGGGCAGTGCGTTGATTGCGTTTGACGGCGCGCCAGGTATGGCGCTGGGCAACGGTATACAACCACGAACTGAGATGATCCACTGTCCGCAAGCTATCGAGGCTCTGCATCAAAATGGTGAATGTGATTTGAGCGATGTCCTCGGACTCAGCCGAATCAAACCCAAAACTGAGCGGGACAGACAGCACCAACCGCTGATACTTGCTGATCAATTGCTCCCAGGCCAAAGCATCGCCCGCCCGACAACCCTCAATCAAGATTTTGTCGGATGTGTCTGCGGAGATTGGCTCTGCAGAACTGGAGGACAGGCTGGGCGGAGGGTTGGCTTCCATGATTGCAATGCGTGCGTTGATGATACCTCGCGCACCACTTCGCCGTCGGCCATTGTCACGGCGCGTGTCACATGCTGGGCCATGTCGTTGTCATGGGTCACCATCAACACAGTTTTGCCATCGGCCACCAAACGATGGAACAGGGCAAACACCTGAGCCGCCGTGCGGCTATCCAAATTGCCCGTTGGCTCGTCGGCCACCAGCAGGGGCGGGTCGTTGGCGAGGGCGCGCGCAATGGCCGCCCGCTGCTGCTGCCCGCCCGAACACGCTGCAGGTAGCTTGTGCGCGTGGTCGGCCAATTCCACCATCCCCAGCAAGTGCAGCGCCCGGTCTTCGCGTTCGCTCGCCGCAAAGGTGTGGCACAAATCCATCGGCAGCATGACGTTTTCCAGCAGCGTCAGCGTGGGCAACAGTTGAAAGAACTGAAAGACCACGCCGATGTGCAGACCGCGCCAACGCGCCATCTTGTTCTCGGGCAGCTTATGTACAGCGATGTGGTCAATCACCACTTCACCTTTGGTGGGCCGGTCTATGCCGGTAATCATGTTGATCAGCGTGCTCTTGCCGCTGCCGCTCTTGCCGATGATGGCGATGAACTCACCGCGATCAATCGTCAGGTTTACGTTTTTGAGCGCAAAAAACAAGCCATCCCCAGTGCGATACTCTTTGCTGAGTTTGCGCAGCTCGATTAGATGTGCACCTGCGGCATTATTCGCGCCCAATGTCTTGGGCTTAAAAAATGAGTGGAACATGTTGAGACTTAATTCGTTTCGCTGCTAAGAACAGGCTGCACCACCACTTCACCTTCATTCGCGCCAGAGATCACCTCAACCATTGCGTCATCGCGCAACCCGACAATGACCTCGACTTCGGCCACGCGGTTTTCTTCGGGCTTGCCATCCGGCACGGTGAGGTATGACTTGCCGGTTTTGCGGTCTTTGCGAATAGCCCAACTGGGTGCCAACACAGCGTTCTCGCGTTTGTCCAACGTGATGCGGGCATTGGCTGTCATGCCGGGGCGCAGGGGCGCCTGCATGGCGGGCAAGGCCACCCGCACGTTGTAAACCACCACGCCATTCACGGTGCGGCTGGCAGGCGAGATGCGCACCACTTGCCCACTCAACGCCTCGCCAGGTAGCGAGTCCAGCGTCACGTCCACAGCTTGCCCAATTTTTACGCGCGCAATATCCACCTCATCTACATTGATGTTGATGTGCAATTGCGATGTGTCTATGAGGGTGATGACCGTTTGCGCGCCACCAGCCACTGGCTCACCGGCTTTCACATCCACGTTAGACACCACGCCGTTAAACGGCGCGATGATGCGGGCTTGGTCAATCCGGTATTGCGCCTGATCCATATCCAGCAGGGCTTGCACCACGCGGTTCTGCGCCTGGGTAATCTCGGCTTTGGCTTTTTCGATGTCGTACTGCCGGACTGCGCGGCCTGCATTCGCCAGTTGGGCTTTTGCATCGGCAATCTGTCGCTGAGCATTGGCTGTGTCGGCCGCGCTGGCCGGGCGCAACGCCTGGTCGTATTGGGCTTTGGCCTCGTTGAATTTATTCGTCGCTTGTTCTAACTGCAAGGCCGCCGGGCTGGCCGAAATGCCCGCCGGGTCTTGACGATACGCGTTGTCGTAGGCAAACTGCGCTTGCTTTAATTCGGCTTCGGCATTGGCCAGCCGTGCGCGGGCGGCGCGTTGTTCTTCGTCGGTGGGGCCAGCGGCCACTTTGTTGTAGGTGGCCTGCGCTGCGTTCACCGCGGCGCGGGCAGCGGCTACATCGGCTGGCCGAATGCCATCCAGTGTGCGGCTGTAGTTTGCGGTAGCGATGACGACGGTGGCCTCGGCATCTTTTAACGCCGCCATGGATTTGCGCAGCGTGAGCGTGGCTTCGGTCGTGTCCAACTGGGCCAACACAGTCCCCACCAGCACGCCATCCCCCACCTTCACTTGTACCGCCGTCACCAGGCCGCCCGATTGAAAGCCCAGCCGAGTCTCTTCCTCGGACTGAATATTTCCGCTGGCGCTGATGCTGGCAATGAGCGACCCACGGGTGAGCGTAGCCGTGCGCTGGGTGAGCGAACCGCTGCCGCCAGGTGTGGCGCAGGCAGATAGACAGGTGAGCAACATCACTGCGCCCGCCATGTGTCGCCGTAGTTGGGTGGTCTTTGACCACAGTGCGAGGTATTTCACATGCACAAACAAAATGTCACTCTCCCTCTTCTCCTCTGCCTGCGTTACAAACCAGCAACACGAGCCGATATCCACAGTGAGCTAGATTGAAGCCGTTTTGAGCAGAACGTTTTCGCGGCTCATGTCGCTTGCCGCTCATCTCCACAACTTCAAAAAGCTGTAACGGTGATCGGACTGAACGTAAGTGCGTTAGCCCATTGTTAAAAATACGTAGACTTGGCTCAGAGCCAGCGATACACGCTTACTGCATTGGATGTGCGTGAGCCACCTCGGTTGTCAATGGCCTTTGCCGTCAGCGTATGCGAACCTCGGCTGATATTGGCCGTAATGCTGTAGGGCGCACTGGTGTCGCTGCCAACCAAGTTGCCATCTACATAAAACTCCACGCGGGCAATGCTGCCATCGGGGTCGCTGGCGTTGGCACTGAACGTAAACGAGCCACCCACCCAGCTACTGCCGGGCGCGGTAATAGCTGCGCTGGGCAACTGGTTGGGCGCTGCCGTAGCGGTGGGCGCAAGCGTGGGGATTGTTGTGGGTGGTGGCGTGCTGGTGGGCGCGGGGGTAGCGGTGGGTGGCACGCTGCTGGTGGGCGTGGCTACAACCGGGGTGCTGGTGGGTAGTGGCGTGGGCGTAGGTGGATTGCTGTTGTTGCTTGCACCCGCTTCCAAATCGCGCGGGCGCAGGGTGAAGCCCTGAAAATGCGCGGGCATGCGCACGTCGTCTTCATCGCGCGGCACATGATGAAAATTGACGCCGTACCACACGATCAAGTCATTGATCGCTTGTCCGTTTACAAAGCTGTCCAAGCCATTGCCATCGTCCACCAGAATCTCGCTGGCGTTGTATTGGGTGGCGTAAAAATCGTTTTGGGTAAAGGCTTCACCCGCGCGGTAGTGGTCGGACACGCTGGGTTCTATCTCGTACGAAATGCTATGACCCTCGGCGTTATTGGCGGCGGTGTTACGCACGCGCCAGAAACGCAGGCCCTCCAAATCGTTTTGGGATTTGGTCTCGGTGTTCAAGGGTGTCACCGTCATGTTGCGGGTGTCGGTGCTGTTGCCACCAAAGTCAATTTGCTCGGCCACGTTATAGGCGTTGCCGTTCAAATCGAAATCCATGCGCCAAATAACGCGATGGTTGTGGTTGACGCCGATCTGGTTTTTAACCGGCCAGCCGGTGCTGGTGGTGCCTGCAAAGCGTTGCAGCGACCCGCTGGCTCCTACAGCGGGCTGAATCGCGCCATCATCACCAAAGGTGTATTGAAAGATGTAGTAGTAGTTGCCCACGCTGTAGTAGCCAAACACGGCAAAGCTCTCGCCTTGCACTTGCGTGGCACCGGCAATGTCGTTGAAGGCGTAGCCGGTGGGCCGCCGCACCAGGCACAAGGTGCTGTTGGTGAGCAGCGTGCCGCCGGGGCACTCGGCAGCAGTTAGTGTGGCCATGTTCACGCCATAGCTGATGTCGTGATAGCGCGGGCCGTTGTCATCGTAGGGCACGAAGAGCTGGGCCACATGAGTGGTGTTGAGAATGAGGCGGCGCGTGCCGTTGGCAGGCGTAAACGTCACCTGATTGAGCTTGTAGCCATAACCCGCGCGGGCCTCCCAGCACATTTCCCACTTGGCACCGTTGCCCAGAGTTTGCACAATTTGGTAGGCCGCCGAGCAGTTCAGAGGTGTGGTGGTTTGAGCTTGCGCCGGTTGGGCCGGGCGGGTTAACGGGTTCGTGACGGCTGCCAGCGCCATCACCACGGCCCAAAACCGCAAAGGGGTGCGATGCATTTTGAAAAGTTTGTTCATGTTGTTTTCAGAACCTCCGACCCCTAAAAGGGCCGGGGGTTATTGGTTTTTAGAGCGGTGACGTGGGATGAAAGTCGCGTGGCATGAGAACCCAGCCCTGCCAGTGCGTGCGCATGGCTGGCTCGTCTTCGTCGGCGGGGACATGGTGCCAGGTGTTGCCCAGCCAGACAACAAGATCGTTGCCCAGGGTTTGGCCGTTGGCAAAGTCGGTGGCTTGCGCGCCGCAGCCCCCTGTGGTTGGGTTGCGCGAGGCGAACTGCTCGCAGGCCGCATTGTTGGTCACATAAACATCGTTGCGGGTAAACGCCTCGCTGCCGCGCTGCACGGCTGTGTTGTGCGGCACAATTTGGTACGACACGTAATGACTGCCGCCGTTGCTGTTGGTGTTGGTCTTGTCGGCCACACGCCAAAAGCGTTGCGCATCTGGGGCAATCGTTCGGGCTTGCTCGGTGGTAAAGCGCGTAACCGTTTGGGTGCGGGTGTTACCGGTGCCGCTGTAGTTGAACTCGTCCACGGCATCGTTGGCGCTGCCGTCCAGATCAAAATTGAGCCGCCAGTAGGCGGTGACAAAGCGATGGGTGGCATAGCGGCTGTTGCCGCTGCCCAGCGCCCAACCCGTGGCCGCGCTGGAGGTTTGGTTGGGATTGAGCCGACCTGTGACACCGAGCATGGGCCGAATGGTGCCGTCGTCGTCGAAGGCCCACTGATGAATAAACGTGTCGGTGCCATTGTTGCTGACCGTGAACAGCACAAGGCTTTGGCCTTGTACTTGCGCGGTGCCGCGCCAGGCATAGCCGCGCGCTTGCACTTTTTGGCACAGCGTGCTGGTGCCTGCGGCATCTTGGCGCAACGTGCCGCCGGGGCATTCGGCAGCCGACAGCGGCGCAAGGGCCAGGCCACCTTCGGTGAGGAGGTGTTGCTGTGTCCCGCCGTTATCGTAGGCCACATACACCTGGGCCAACGCGGCTGCCCCCAACACCAGGCGGCGCGTGCCGCTTTTGGGCGTAAAGGTAACTTGACTGAGCATCAGGCCGCGCTGGGCATCTTTGTCCCAGCACATCTCCCAGCGCGCGCCAATCGTCATCGTTACATCAACCGAATAGTTGCTGGCGCAGCCGGGGATGGCGGCCTGCGCAGTGCGGCTACCCTGGGCGAAGGTGAGTGCGGCTATGCAAGCAACAGACAGCATTAATGTGTGTAAACGTGTGTTGTTCATGGTGTTCGTGATGGTGTTCGTGTTGATAAATTAGCGGGCTACGATGGGCAAATACACATTGGCGCGCGTGCTGATATCTACATCGTTGATGTAGACCTTAAGCGCCTCGTCGGCCCACAACAGTTGGCCTGCGGATAGATCTACGACGAGGTTGCTGGCATCAATAAAGTGGGTGTCGTTGTAGGGAATAAACAACTGGATGCAGCGGTGATATTTACAAATGGCCGTGATGGGTTCGAGGGGTGAGCCAATGGCCGAATCCACAAAAAAGATGCCGCCCTGAGCATGAACCTGACTGGCATCAACCAACGGTTGGCCGGTGGCTTGTTGGTGCATTTGGCGCAAGCTTGGGCCAAGCACGGCATGCTCCAAAATAAGTTGCAGCGCGGTATTCGATTCGGCGCTGGTGACGGCGGGTTGGTTGCCGTTGCCCTGCTCGGTAAAGGTTTCGTCAACAGTGCCGGTCTTTATATCCACGATCTGGTGAATCACTTCGTCGGTGGCGTAATCGTAAAAGACGACGTTGGCGCGGCGCGCATCGGTGGGCGTGTCCTTGGCTTCATCGTGGCGTTGGGTAAACAAATATTGCACATCGGCCAGGGCCTGTGGGCGCGCTGGGCGGAAGGCGGCTTGGGCGCGGGCGCTAGCCTGCTGAATCTGCGGGCTGTTCAGCGCCAGTTGGCGCACCGTGTTCACCTCTGTAGGTGTGAGTGGGTCGGTGCCGGTGGGGTCGCTTAGCTCGGCGTTTTGGGCCTGGTCTACAGCTACGGGCCGAATGGGTTGCAGCGGTGTTTCGTCTGGGTGGTCGCCATGCTGGGCAGGCCCAGCGTAGGCCGACGGCGCAACGCTAATGGCAAGAAGGAGCGACGCTGTTAACACAATGCCGCTCCTTAGCAAACATACAGCGTATTTAAGGTGATTTATGGTGTGTAGGCTGTGATTCATGGTTGAAGTTCTAAAGGGCTATGATGGTTTTGGTTTGGCTTGGGCAAAAGGTGTGCTTGTGTGTTTGTTAATGTGTGTTGTGCATTTGAGTAATCTTCCAGCGATTTTCTGAAGGGAAAAATTCCATGTGCAACATCAGCGTCGCATCAGGCTGATGGACACGGGTCGCTTGAATAGTCTGGGTGGCGATATCAATCGTGTTGGTAAGCCAACCTTTGTGAATTACGCGCACGGAGGCTGCGCGGCCATCAGCAGAGATTTCTTCTATCGTCACGACAACATGACCCTCGTGCAGGTAGTCGTAGCTTGTCTGCTTCATTTGGGTAGCCTGAATGTTTTGCAAGGCTTCACCTGCAAAAAACGTGGGCCACAACAGATCGCGCTGCGCTAGATACATGGGCAGCCCCATGCCTTTGATCATGCTGTAGTACTGCTTCACTGTTGTTTCGATCTGCGCCACTTGCGGCGAGTTGTTAGCCACTGTCTTGCCCACTTCAGTGGGAGCAAGCCTGGGTATGACGTTATTCGTCAATGAGGTTGAAGTCGTCACAGGCTGTTTAGAGATGCGTTGCGGTATGGGAGTTAACCGCGAGGCCGAGACCATAGCAGCCGGGAAAATGCTGCGCCCAATCTGCTGGCCTGCGAAAAAGAAAAATACCGCAAGACCAACCCCCAAGATGAAAAGGCTGAGCCATGCCAACGGCGTGAGCCGTCGGTATAACGGCCTGGGAGATGGCGGTATACGGGAATAACTAAACGAATAGAGCGGAGTGCGCTTCAACCTGAACATGCAAATGCCTTAAATGCCTCAAATACCTCCATATAAGGTGCAGCCTGCCTGTCAAAAAAATACGCGTAGCTCTGGCATACCCATATGGCCCGGTCACTGGCGAGTAGCCACTTTTTGTATTTTTTCTATTCGAGAAAAGCACTCACCTGCACAGCTCATGTGCAACTCCTCACTCAATCAAAACAGCAATCAAAACAGTTCAACCCTCCTAAACCTGTTGCGTTTTCGTGTTTCAAATTCGAAGCCCGGCACGGGCTACACCTTTTTATCGGATGTGGCCGAAGGCGGCAGCGCCGCAGCAC
>JAYTNY010000660.1:0-3466 GCA_043748055.1 Roseobacter sp. | reverse complement strand
CGCACCACTTGATATACATCGCGACCCTCGCTAAAGACAAATCCCACTCGCATCTCGTTGGTATTCTGGCTGATCAGTTCGTCATCGCGTTTGGCGCGCGCCTGTCCCCACAACGCCCAAGTGATGGCATCCAACAACGTGCTCTTGCCCGCGCCGTTATCACCAGTCAGTACCACGGTGTGTAGCCCGGAAAAATCAATCGGTTCGGCCTCACGATAGGCCATAAAGTTTTTGAGTTCGAGCTTTAAGGGGATCATCTTTTTTAGTTGAAAGTAAAAAGTGCGGAGTTTTAGTTCTGAGTGCTTAGTGGGGATCATGACGTACGAGTCATAAGTCATAAGTCCGGTAATAACGGGTTGGCTCAAGCGTTACAGCTACCGGACTTATGACTCGTGACTTGTGATTTTTGAGTCACGATCCAAGCCGCAACACTGTAACACTAACGCATGTTGCGCCCTCAAACTCCAAGCGCACGCCTTCGCAGTAACTGAGCGCCTCGCCAGTGTCGGACCAATCATCATTGAGCTTGCAGGCGACAGCGCTGGCTTCGATGATGCCACCATGCGAGACCATCAGTACGCGTTGGCCTTCGTCGATCTCGTCTAGCACGCCGTGCATGAATTCGCCCAGCATCCGACCATAGGCCTGCACTGCACTATCGCTGCGCATAGCCGTGGCCCACAGCGCAAATGGCGCTGGATATGGCACGATCGCTTCAACCGCATCCGGCATCAGTTTCAATTCGTCACGCAGGTCATTGACCGCAAAGCCCATCGCGACGGCAGTTTCATAGGCCCGGATCGCCGGGCTGGTGACGACATGGCCGAATGGCCCCATCGTCTGTCCCAACCCACGCGCCAGCGTTACGCCCGCCTGTGACAAATGCTTCCCCGGCTGCACCCGCATGGTGTGGCGACGGTGTTCGATCATTTTCATTGGGGGGATGATAAGCGATTGGAGACTGTTAAAGATTGGAGATAATGAATCACTTAATCTCTAATCTCTAATCTCTAATCTCTAATCTCTAATCTCTCAAAAACTATTTCTTATCCGGGTCCAACCACGCCTCGCGCCAAATTTGGTAATGCGTAGGATGGGCGGGTGCGCCCTGCACTTTGGGGCTTTTAATGTTCCACACGCTCTGCCACCACGCAATGGCTACCGAGCCGCGCTCTTGTTGAATGCGCTCGATGTCCTTCATCAGTGCGCGGCGGGCTTCCACATCAATCGTGCCTTGCGCCGTCTTCAGCAGCTTGCTGAACTCCTCGTCCACCCAGCGGCTCTCGTTCCACGGCACGGGTGCGCCTTTGCTGTCGGCGATGTAGGCCAGTGGCAACACCATTGTGCCCAGTGGGCGGTGTGTCCAGGGCGTTACACCGGCGGCCGCTTCTGTCCACACGCCCCAGTACTGGTCGTTGGGCATGGTCTCCAGTTCGATGTCGAACCCACCGGCCTTCGCGCTCTCTTTCAGCGCCTCGGCGTAGGCCACGATGTCGGTCCAGCCGGTGCCTACGGCAATCTTTACTTTCAGCGGTGTCGTCACGCCCGCCTCTTTCAGCAGGGCCAGAGACTTCTCCGGGTCATATTTAGGTGTGCCAATGTCGGCGTATTCGGGGTGAACAGGTGAGACGTGGAAGTCGCCGCCCACTGCGCCCTGGCCAAAGTAGGCTTTGTCCAAAATTGAGGCGCGGTCTTGGTTGAGTTTGAACGCCTGGCGGACTTTGTTGTCCTTCCACGGGTCCACATCTACCCGCAGGCGCAACACGCGCACCTGGCTGGTGTTAATCGGCTCGATGACGATGCCGGGCTTGTCCTTCAGGGCCAAGTAGGTGTCCACGGTCGGGTCGTAGATCACATCAATTTGGCCGCCTTGCAACGCCGCCACATACGCGGTTTGGTCGCCGCCCAGGTCAATGTATTCAACGCCGTCCAGATAGGGCAGCGGCTTGCCATCGGCACCGTTCTGCCAATAGTCGGTGCGCGCCTTAACAACCACGCGCTCTTTCTCTTTGTATTCTGTCAACGTCATGGGGCCGGTGCTGGGGTTTTTGCCGGTGGTCACATCGCCGTTAAAGCTGCGGTGCATGATTTGCGCTGGGTAGTGGAAGAGGCTCTCGGCCACATCCAGCTTGGGTGCGTCCAGCATCAGCTTCACGGTGTGGTCGTCCACCTTCTTCACGCCTTCGATCTTGAGGAAGCCCTCCCACAAACCGAGGATTGACGACTTGGTCTCTGGCTTCAGCCACTCTTTGAAGTTGAAGAGCACGTCTTCAGCGGTGAACTCGTCGCCATTCGTCCACTTAATGCCCTTCTTCAAGCTCAACGTCCACTCGGTCAGTTCTTTGTTGGGCGTCCAGCTTTCCAGCAAGTAGGGGCGGGTGATGTTGTCCGAGCCGGTCTCGGTCAAATACTCGAACACCTGGCGGAATTCGTTGCTATCGAACACCCACGAGAAACGAGCGGGATGGTCTACGGCGGGCACCTGAATGCCGACCTTGAGGACGCCGCCGCGTTTGGGGCCTGCTGCGGCTGGGGCTTCGGTTGCTTTGGGTGCTTCGGCTGCCGGTGCAGCGGGCGCTGCGGCTCTGGGTTGAGCCGGTACGCACGCGGCCATGGCATACGCACCGCCTGCGCTCACGCCCAGCAACGTCACTGTGCGCAAAAATTCGCGGCGGCCAATGCGGCCCTGCCGCAATTGCTTTTGCAATTCGGGCACGGCAGCGTGAACGGTCTTGGAATCCTTCGACATGATCTCTACAACTCCTTTTGGTCCTTTTGGTTTGGATATATGAACGCGGCCAAATTGTGCGAGGGGCAAATATGCAGAGCTGGCACAACTTGCCGAGACTTAAACCAATTTAGTTAGATGGGAGGAAATTGTCAAACCAGCAAGTGGGGCTTGTCGCACCAGCCGGACTTGTCCGGCGCCGTTACGTAGCTGGGCGATTATGAAGCGTGAATAAATAAACGGGATATGTTTAGCCCGCGCAGCGGGCTTTCCAGCAAGAGCCGTCGGCTTCTTAGCCGATGGCGGACGGCATCGGCTGAAAGCCGACGCCTACGCTTAGAAAGTCCGCTACGTGGACTATGTCCCGATTAATTCTTCACATCACGTAATCGCCGAGCAATCGATGTGCGCTGCAAGCCTCAGATGTCACTCAAGTGCCGTGCTTACCGCCTGCACCACATCCCCCTGCGCCACCAACTTGCGCACGGCCTCTACAAACCCATACATCACCCTATCGTGCTCAATAAACGGCACGCGCTCGCGCACCAACTCAAACGCTACCCCTGTGCAACGCCCCAACCGCGCCCCAGCCCCCAGCACCTGTTTGCGGAACTCAATGCCCTGCGCTGCGCTCATCAGTTCTATTGCCAAAATCTGCTCCACGTTGTCCAAAATCTGGCGCAGTTTTAGGCCTGCGGTCACGCCCATGCTCACATGGTCTTCAATGTTGGCGCTGGT
>JAYTNY010000659.1:0-7159 GCA_043748055.1 Roseobacter sp. | reverse complement strand
GGCGGGGTAAAAATAGCGGCGCGTCTCGAAGCTGCCCCCCAGCTTTTGGTAGCGCTCCGTAATTTCTTCGTCGGTTAAGTCGTGGCCTACTTTTAGCATTGGTTTGTTCTCACAACCGCTCGGCAAGCACCACATAGTTGCAGGTGTCGCCGGGGTCGTAAAAGATGTGATCCAGCGTGACGCAGATGATGTTGATACACAGGCTGGCCGCCGAAGCCAGACCCCGATTGATAAACCAGGCCAGTGAGCCTTTGGCCAACTTGCGATGCCAAAGATGGTTGTTGATGTTTTGGCCGATGGTGAGCCACGCCCCGCCTTGAGGCTTGAATTCAATCACTTGCATGCCAGCGCGGGCCAGCAAGTGGGTTAGGCCGTAATGGGTAAAGCGATAAAAGTCGTGCGGCTCCTCGTGCAGCCGCCAGCCTTGCGGCGCAGACAGAACCAGCTTGCCGCCGGGTTTTAGCACACGGGCGATTTCTTCGATGACGCGCCACGGCTCTTCGACGTGTTCAATTACCTGGGTGTTCAACACGCTATCGAACGAGGCCGAGGCGAACGGCAGTTCGCTGGCTGTGCCTACCGCTTCGGGCTGCACCGACGAATCTACATCGTAGGCGGTGTAGGCTGAGATGTTGGGCAGCAAGGCGCGGTAGGGCCGGTTGCCGCAACCCAGATCGAGCATGCGACCGGTGAGCTGGCTGCACGGTTGCACCAAGTCTTTGGACAAGGCACGCGTGACCAGAAATGACACCGACCAGATGGGATCGGTGAGGGTTGCTTTGCGTTTTAGCCCAGTGGTGCGCATGAAATAAGAGGTATGAAGTATGAAGTATGAAGTTTACTGAAGTATGGCTTGCGACACACGTGCGATCCAATTGGGGCGCGAGAAATTTTGGGAGCCGGTGACGGCGGCGGCTTGTTTGCCCATTACTGCCAGACCCAATGCAATGACGGGTGCGCGCAGCCATTCGCCCTCCTTAAACAAGTTGAGCAAGATGGCGTTGCAGCGCGGCTTATTGCCTTCACGGTGGGCCTTGAGTGCTTCTACGATGAATGCGGCGCGGCGCATGCGTTGGAAGACGGCGCGTTGTTCGGGGTAACGCGCATCCCAGATGGCGCACATCAGCAGTTCGTATTCCAACGAGGCATCGCGGTGCTGGTTGTTGGCCGTGAGGTTTTGCCCATGACGACGATAACGGGTTAGCGGCTCAGCCAACGCCAAAAAACGACCCTGGCGAAAGGTCTCAGCGAAGAACAGAATTTCACTTTTGTATTTCAGGCGTTCATCGAAGCCGTGAACCGGGCAGGCGTTGCTGCGGGCCATGAACGTGGAGGGCAGCACGAAGTAACGCGGCAGGAACCAGGCTTCCAGGCGGCCTTGTTTAAGTTGAGTTGTGCCGTTGTAAAGCATCGAGGCCAATCCCAGCGTTTTGCCGGTCTCGCTTTCGAACACCTCGGCATCGGTGTAGCAGCCCACGGCGTCGGCATGTTGTTGCAACAGCGCCACTTGTTTCTCTAGCTTGGTGGGCAGCATCACATCATCGCCATCCAACCAGGCCGTTAGTTCGCCGGTGCGCTGGGCCATGCCCCGATTGATGTTGGCGGGGATGCCGGTGTTGCTGCTGCTTAGCACGACCTTGATTTTGTCGGGGTGACGCTGGGCATAGTCTTGCAGAATGCTGGGCGTGGCATCGGTCGAGCCGTCATCGCTGATGATGATCTCGATGTTGGGATAGGTCTGTGCCAACACGCTGTCCACCGTCTCGCGGATGAAGCCTTGTTGGTTGTAGCAGCAGATAACAACGCTAACTTTGCTAACTTTTGGTGCGCTCATCTTTACTCAATTGGATTGACGTATACGCCGCGCAACCCATGCCATAGTCCTTTCAGAATCCATTTTAGCTTTGCCCGTTTGTTGCTTTCAAACAAAATAACGCGGGCAAAATTCCAGGTGGTGCGCAGCGCCGAAAGCTGGCCTGGGTACTCGCGCATCACGGCTACGGTGTTGCGCATCATGTAGTAATAGCGGGAGGGTTTGTGGTTCAAGCTCCAAAACGTTTTGCCCGGCACGGTGTGTGGCTTGGGGTCGCCTGCAGAGTGCGTCATCGTGGGTTTGAGCGCCTGCACAATACGAAAGCCTTTGGCTTTGGCGCGTAGGCCGTATTCGATGTCTACGGTGTCGATAAAAAAATTCTCTCGGAAAGGGCCAAGCGCGCGATAGGTAGATAGCAACACTAACGAGCCAGACAGCAGCACAGCATCACGCTCGATGAATGCGCCGGGTTCGTCCGAGGCCTGGCCCGCCGAAAAAAAGCCACTGCCGTTGTTGATGGCGTTTGCGCCGATCATGGCGATGCGAGATAGATCACCGATGCGCTGAGCCACCGCCAGCAGCGAGGGCAAGGTGAGTTCGGAGGCGACTGTGTCCTGATCAAACAATGCCAGCGCGGCAAACCCGTGCGGCATGGCCCACGTTGCGGCCTGGTTTAACGCAGCCGCAATGCCCAGGTTGGTGGCGTTCGAGATGAGTTCGACATGGGCGGCATCGCACGCAGCCCGCACACGTTGCTGAGCTGTTGGGTCTGTGCTGTTGTCTATCACCAACACAGTGGGCACCAGCGTTTGAATGTAGCGCAACTGTTGCGGCCAGTTCTCGGCGGGGTGGTAGGTGACGATGACGGCGCACACATCGGATTGCGTCATGGCTGTGTCTGCGGGCCAGCCTTGCTGGCACCTGTCTTTCTGAGGATGAAGATGCATTCGCCGCCGTGTTTGAGAAATAACTCGATATCGAATTGCAAATCTGCGTGTTGCTGGGCCGCGCGCAACACTGCCATCATTTCGGTTTGCGTCCACACATGAAAGTGGATGCTGTAGTCCTCGGCCAGTAGTTTGGCTGTGCGTTGGACAACGCTTTCGGGCGCAGCTTTTTCCGTCAACCGCACCCACTCCTCAAAATGGGCTTGCATAGACCACGCCGGACCTTGTTCGTAATCTTGCACGATGTGTTCGATGGACGTGACGGGGCGGTCGGCATCAAAGGTAAAGCGTTTGTCGGGCAGGGCCATGAATAACACGCCACCCGGCTTTAGCACGCGGAACAAGGTTTGCAGGGTTTGCAGCGGGTTTTGGGCGTGCTCCAAAAAGTGGTTGGCGATGCAGAAATCCTGCGAAGCGTCGCCAATCTTGGTCAGCAGTTCGCCGTTGCACACAATATCCACCTCGACCAAATTGAACGAGGCTAACTCGGGGTAATGCTGGCGTAGATCGGGGGTGGTCATGCGGTCTACGTATTTCGCATGGGCGTTGGCGGGCAGGCGCAACGGCACGTGCAGCGCACCAATTTCTATGCCGTTGCCACGTAGGTATTGCGCGGCCAGGAAAGTGCGATCGACGACGATGCTGGCATCGACTCGCTTTTTGAGAGCGAATAGAAGATTTTTGAGGGGGGCGGGTAAGCGGCTGGCGAGGGGGTGCATGAGATTAGTTCAAACCAAACAGTGCGATGATGGATGAGCTTGCACGAATTCTACAAATGGCTATCGGGGTTAGCCTTAAGATTTTGTGCGCTCATGCATTGCCTCCTCAATGCATTGCTCTAATCTGGATGCGCTTTGCTCCCAGGCAAAGTTTTGCACAACAAATTTTCTACCCGATGCCGACATAGCCTGCCAATTGTCGCGATGGAGCAGTGAGATCGTGCGTTCAGCCATCTCGTCGGGTGCATCGGCAACCCATAATTCTTTTCCGGATTGGGCGGCAATCCCATTATTGCCTGCCAAGGTTGTTACAACGGGTGTGCCGCAAGCCATTGCCTCTAGCACTTTTGTTTGCGTGCCTACTTTGAGTTGAACCGGACACACACTAACGAGGGCGCGATGAAGGTAGTGGCGCACATCGGGCACGGAACCCGTGACAGTGATGCCTTTTACTGCGGCCCATTGCCTCACTTCTGTGGTCGGGTTTGCGCCAACGATCCACAGGTGTGCTGATGGCACACGCTGGCGAATGCGCTGGAAGACTTCGCGGCAAAAGAAAGACACGGCCTCGACATTCGGTGGATGGTACATGCTGCCTGTGATCACGAGCATGCCTTCTTCGCGTTGGATATCTGGCTTAGGTTGAAAGGCATTCACGTCTATGCCATACGGAACCCAATCAAACCGGCCCTGCGGAAATATCTGCCGGTAAGCCAGAGCATCTTCTGCGTTGAGCAATAAGATGCGATCAAATTCATGAATATGTTTGCTTTCATAGCGCTTCAGAAGCGCCATTTCGTATTGGATGCGCAACTGCATTACCTGACCATAGCGCGGGAGTGACCGCTGAAACTTTAATATCAGAGGGTCTTCCATGTTTAGGATGCATAGGCCGTTGTAAGTTGCGGGCTTGAACTGGATAGTCTCGGTTTGAAGGAAGATGACGGCATCGTAGATATTGTTGACAAGTTGATGGCGCACCAACTGGGCCATTTGCGCGGAGGCATAGACGTTTTTTTGTGAGGGTAAGCCGTGCAGCTTGCCAAAAAGTTTTTGAACTTGCAGGCGCAATCCGGTTGGTTTGGGAGCACAACGGATTTCTTTACAACAGCTTGCCAACTCACCCAAGTCTGTCTGATGAGGTTCGCTCAGAGAGACTAGATCAATTTGATGGCGTTGAGCCAAGTGTTTGATATGGTTGTAACTAAGAATTGTATTGCCCGTGCGTGGTGGGAATGGAAAGTTTGCGCTGATGAACAAAAGCTTCATGGCTTGACGAACTCCAGACCGATCACGCCTTCACCAGGCAACGCTGATACGTGATCGTAAAAGCGAAATTCGCGGCTCATCATGTAAGGCTCGCGCCAAAAAGGATAGGTGTGACCTGCATTCCAGCGTTGATGTAGCTGGCGTTGGAGAAAGCCGGGCTGCTTCTCGCCATAGATAGCAACACGCGTTGGCTGACCTGCAACTGCATAAATGTTCTCGTGCAGTTGCTGTTCATCGAAGATGAGTTGAAAGAAGGTGTAGCCAGTCTTGTCTGTTGTCAGTACATTGAACTGGTTGGTACTAAGATATTGTGCTTCGGCTTTAGCTGCGCAGGGGACAGTCAAAATTAAACGGCCCCCGGGCTTCAGCAAGCCCCACATTTTTTGGATGGCGGGCTTGATCATCGGAATATGTTCGACTACTGAAATGCTGGTGATGAGATCGAAGCTGTTTGAAGAAAACTTGGTTTCTTCTAGCGTGTGGGCATGAAGTTGACAGTGCGTATTCAATCGCAATGCATCGATGAGTTGGTGGGTTTCTTCAAGATCGGCAGCGTCCGGATTTACCAAATCCATGTGAAGCGAATTCATTTGGCGCATCATCAGCATTTGCAGAAAGCGGGGTGAAGAAACATCCAGGCATTTTGTTGCCGAAGAAAAGCCAGGAGATTGCATGGCGAAATTGAACTCGAAGTAGCGGGTAGAAACCAGCGGCGCAAACAGCATCAAATAAATTTGCTTTAGCGACAGACCACTTCGATGAGCCAATAGCTCGATGCCCATTCTTACAACTGACATGTGATCGCTCAGCCCAGGCATGTCACTCTTATGAGCTAACTGCCAATAGATTAATGACGCTGGTGGCGCAATCACATATCGGACGAGTTTTTGAATCGCAGTTAGCGAATTGGTTTGGGCTGACACTTGGTAGTAGCCACGCGGTACGTCGGTCATCATGCTTTAGGAAGGAATAGGTAATTAAACGTGGGCGATGAGGCGTGTCGTGCAGAGGTCCAACTTGCAATATCAGTGGGCTTTATAAGCGTTCTCTCGGCGTTGGCGGTGCGAACCTCGTAACCTTGTCGCCAGAATAAATCAAAGGTGGCTGCGTAATTTGGATTGACCCCGTTGGGAAAATACTCATCGAGACATACTTCGATCAGCCAGATGGGTTTGGGTGTTCTGGCCAGCGTAGCCGAAGCGCCAGACAAAACACCATATTCAGCGCCTTCAACATCAATCTTGATCGCAAGCTGCTCGTTTGCAAAACGATTGCCCAACACAATATCCAACGTGGAAAGCGCAATTGTTTGTTTGAATTGGCGGGAATAGCCTGCCCAGCCTTCAATCAGTGAAGCGCTGGGGCCAGATGCGCCATACAGCGTCATGAGTCCAGGCTTGTCGCTCAACCCAATCGGGAATACCTCGGTATCTGCCCAATTGTTTTGGTTGAGATTGGCGTATAAATAATTCAGGTTGCGCGGTTGTGGCTCGATGGCGATGCCATGTTTACCGGCTGACCGCGCAAGGCAGGTGTACATGCCGATGTTGGCACCGACATCTACAAACGTTGTTGTGTCATGCCAGTGTTCTTTTAGAGCGTCGATTTCTTCCAGTTCAAATTCGCCCTTTTGCATAACGCGGTTCGACGGAAAGTTTGCCGCAGTGAGTTTGAAACCAAAAGGCGTTTGAATCTCTAGCGAAGACCGATCCAGGTAGACAGCCCGCCAATCGGCAAACCGGTGTTGCCGTTGCTGAAGTTTCAGATATGCCGGGACTAGCGATTTATGCAGTCCTGGATATGAATGTTTGATGTGATTTTTTAATTTCCCAATCATGTCTTTTAGCTTTGGATGGACTTTATGCACTTGCGAACATCGCTCGAACCTTTGCAACTGCCCACTTGCGCACACGCCACGCCGCTAAGCATGCTGCCAGCCCGGTTAGTACAACTGTTGTAATCATTGTCAATGCTAGCGTAATAGTATTGGCTGGCGTATACACAAAATGAATGATTGTGATACCTATGAGGATAGCAATAAGCGGTAGTAGGACATCATCTAAGTACCAGCGCCTAATCTCGCCTTTTAATACGCGCGAATGTGTTGCTGGGACCCCCACGACGAAGTAAAGAATATTGGCTACCAGCCAGGCAAATGCTGCACCTGTTGCGCCGTAGGTTGGGACAGCGAAGTAGTAAATCAAAATAAGCACAGCGAACATGAGCAGACCGATCTTCGCGCTGAAATCTGACCAGCCATATGCCAGTTGCAATGCATAAGGTAAGTTCATCAGACCATTGAGCATGGAGGCTACGATTAACAATTGGCTAATAGGCGTAATTTGAGCAGCGACGATTGCGTTGCCCTGCCACAGCGAAATTAACTCATATGCAAAGACGGCAATTGCACA
>JAYTNY010000658.1:0-7380 GCA_043748055.1 Roseobacter sp. | reverse complement strand
TATGGCTTTGTGGTGAACTGCTCGGACGCGTTGACGGCGCGGCCAGACAAAGCGATGGCTTACTGCCTGAGCAACGGCTTGACCTTTATTGAGACGACTGATGACGCGCAGACGATGCTGCGGCTACTGCAAAAATATCGGGGTGGCGCTGATGGCGGCACAGGTCGCGCAGTGGTGACGGGCAGGTTGGTGCTGGGGCTGGGCATTATGCCGGGCCTCAGCAATTTGGCGGCGGCGGAGTTGGTGCGCAGTAAGGGCGGGGCGCAGCACGTCCGACGCATCGAGGTAGCGCTGCGGCTGAACCCGCTTTCCGGCGCGGGCTATGGCATGAGCGCACTCTCGGCGCAGGTGGTCAGCACGCTGTCCAAGCGCTTCGAGGGTGGCGCGTTGATCTCCGACCCGCCGGTGTGGTTCAGCCCGCTTATTCCGTTTGCAGATGGCGCAATGCCTGCCCTGCGCACTGGCTTGCCCGAGGCGGTGATGCTGCACTACAGCACGGGCTTGCCGAACACGGCGGCGTATCTGAGTTTGGGCACGCCGCTGCCGGGGTTGGGCCGCGCCCTAGAGACGGCATTATTTGGCGTGGCGATGACGCTGCCGCGTGACCCGTTCTTTAAGCCGCTGGCGCAGCGGGCGCTCTCGCAGGCCTTTGTGGGCGTGCGCACGGTGTTGTTCCGCGAGGGCAAAACCCCGTTTGAGATTGTGGCGATGGCCGACCGCACGGATTACTTTAAGCACGATGGCGACAGCCTGAGTTTGCAGTTTAGCGATGGCATTGCGGCGGGCGCATATGCGGTGGCGGCGGGCGTGGGGCTGCTGGCTATCCAACCCTCAGCCCCCGGCGTGCATTTGCCGGATGAAGTGCTAGGCCTTGACGATGTGCTGGCGCAGATGCGCACGATAGCGGGTGAGCGGCTGAAGATTACGGTGAGGCGAATTGTGGTGGGGCAAAACGCATAAGTGTTAGACCCTTGCAAAAACCTCACAAGGTCGGCCCATAGAGCCTTGCGTGACATAGGCTTCGTGGGCCGACCTGTGAGGTTTTGAGTTGCGCTCTAAATCACAAACGGCTTTTGGGCCTCGAACGTAGGGTTGGCGGCACCAGTTGCAAAGTAGTTGGGCACTTGCCAGGGCGGCATGGCAGTGGCAATCTGTTTGTGCAGGGCCTTGTAATTTTTGGCGGCGCCTTTCTTCAATGCCTTTTTTAAGTTCTCGGTGAAGAGGCCGTTGCGGTCGCCATCCTGAGAGAACTGCTGATCTTGGCAGCCGGAGAACAGCAACACACGTGCGTTCACTTTCACTTTGTCGCCTTTGGGGTTAGCCGTTTGCAGCCCATCGTAGAGCTTTTTGTTTTTCTGATACGTTGCTTTGGCGGCTTCTGGCGGCATGCCGCGAAAGCGAAAGGTTTGGCTGGTGGCTCTGGCTACCGTGTTCATTTGAATGGCTTTTGCCACGGTGCCACTGTGGCAGCTATCGGATAGCACCAGAATACGCACGCCCTTTTTGAACTTGCTCCACAGCACGTAAAGCTCATCGTCCAGCAGCTCGCGGTCATACAGCACCCAGGTCTCGTCTTTGCCGTCGTTCTCCTCGTTGGTCTTGTCGTCCACCTGGCTGCCATGGCCGGAATAGGTGAGCAAGAGCATATCCCCGCTTTGCAATTTGCTGGCGGCTGCGGTGATGGCGGCGATGACATTGGCGGCTGTGGCCTGCTGGGTGAGCAGCATCTGCGCCTCAAACTTTTTAGCCTTTGCCAGCTTCTGCATGTCCTTTGCGTCGAACTCGCAGGCCATTAGCGCGCCATCCCAAGGCTGGCCGTTTTCGTCTGCGTAATGAGATGAATCTACGGTATTGATGCCGATGTGAATTGAGATACCTTTTGCCATGTTTGTGTAATCCTCCGAAATGGTTTGATCCGTATGGGGCAATTGTGTGCCGTTTGGCCTGAATGCGCTATTGGGTTTTGAACCTGCTTAGGGTAAATTTCTTCTGGAGCTTGACAAATGAATTTAGTTCATTTATAAAATGAATGAATTTCATTCATTATTCGGTGAGAGGCAGATATGGATACAAATGCAGACTTTTCAAGCATTGCCGGAAAGCGGCAGAACGCGATTTGGTATTACGCGCTGGTGTTTGGTGTGGCTTGGGTAGTGTGGGTGCCGTTGTTGCTGGCCTCATACGGCTGGTTGAGCCTTAATCTGCCTGCATGGTGGTTCTACTTGGCGGGTCTTGCGCCCATTGGCGCGGGCGTGGGGCTAACCTGGCATGAGCAAGGATGGGCAGGAATAAAGCAATTGACGCAGCGGTTGTTCATGGTGCGTTTCCCGCTGAGGTGGTACGCGCTGGCATTGGCGCTGCCATTTGCATCCAGCCTCATCACAGCCCTGGTGTACGCCGCGAATGGTGGCGAGTTGCGCACGTCGCTCGTCGCCGAGTGGCTACCGCGCTACCTCAGCACTTTAGTTGTGCTGACGCCGTTAGCGATTTTCGAGGAGGCGGGCTGGCGCGGATACCTCTCGCCGCGTTTGCAACACGCGCTGGGCAAATGGCCTTCCAGTATTTTGATGGGTGCGATTTGGGCGGTGTGGCATTTCCCATTTTGGCTGTTGCCAGGCAACATGCTGGGCGGGTTGCCCCTTGTCACCACACTGATTGGGTTGGGTGCAATGGTGGTGGGGGTGACGGCGTTTGAGACACAGATGACGTGGCTGTTTAACAAGACACGCGGCAGCTTGTTCTTTGCTTGCTTCTTTCATGCGGCAGCCAATGCGGTGTTTGTGGCCAATGTGCTTTCGCCAGCAGCGGGCGGTGTCGCCACAATGGCGATCAGCGCAATTGTGGGCTGGTTGCTCGTCGCGGTCTTGTGGGCCTGGGATGCTCGTCGAAAGAACATCATCACCACCACAAAGGCGCATAGGGCACAGAGAAAGAACGAAGTTGCAACTGTGGTGAATGTTTAGAGGTGAACCATGTCACGAACGGCTGCCCCATCCCTGAGAGCCACGATTTTGCAGGCCGCCCGCGAGGCCTTTGCCGAGAAAGGCTACGCCGCTGCGCGCATGAGCGACATAGCCAAACGCGCAGACATTGCCGTGGGCACCATCTATCTCTACTTCAAAAACAAAGAGAGCATGTGCAGCGCCTTTGGCGACATTGCCAACCAGCGCATTCTGGACGAGGCCTTGCCGTTGTTGAACGAAGGTGATCTCGCAACGGCCATCGCCAACAGCCTGCGCACCTCCATGCGGGTGATGGCGGAAGAAAAGGACATCATGTCGCTGCTGTATCTCAATATTGGCTTTGGGCCGTTCGAGAACTACCAACCCACCGAGACCGACATGGCCGTGTGGACGACTTTTCAGAAGGCCTTGCAAGCGCGCATGCAAACCGGCGAGTGCCGCGTTTACGACACCAACGTTCTCACCCAACTCATCTCGAATTTAGTGGAACGCACGGCCGTTGGATGTTTGCTGATGGGTTCCGGCGAGATGAAAGATTTTGAGGAGCCATTGATTGCCTTTGTGCAACATGCGTTGGTGAACCCGGATTACAAACCGAAGAAACGAGCGAAACGACTCAGCGCCTAAAGCGCTCTGAGCGCTTTAGGCGCTAGCTCGACAAAAGGAGCCATGAGGTGGCCGTATTTCCGTTAAAAGCAAACTCGTCGGCATTGCCGACAAAATTTGTTTTTGCTTGTTTATCCGTTGCTCTTTGTGCCGCGTTTAGCGATAAACAAATGATCGCTGGTAGCCGCAGGCTTCAGACTGCGTTTGAAATAGAAGTAACACTCACTCAAGCCGAGGCTTTTGTCGTGGCTTTTCATACTTCGAGGCGCAGTCTAAAGCCTGCGGCTACCTTGCTAGCGTTACTTTTACGATGACAACGATATGACAACAACCCTGAAAGAGACCGACAACTGGAAACCGCGCTTCTTTGCTATTTGGGCCGGGCAGGCGCTCTCGCTCATCGGTAGCGCCCTTACGCAGTTTGTGTTGCTGTGGTGGATTACGGACACGACCGGCTCGGCCCAATCCCTCGCCCTCGCGGGCATGATGGCGCTGCTGCCGCAGGCCCTGCTCGGCCCGCTGGGCGGCACGCTGGCCGATAGGTGGAACCGCCGCGCCATCATGATTGTGGCCGACAGCATTACCGCGCTGTGTATGGTTGTGCTGATCGCGCTCTTTGCCACAAACAGTATTCAGCTCTGGCAGGTGTATGCGCTCATGTTTGTGCGCTCTGGAATGCAAGCCTTTCAGCAACCGGCGGCGGGGGCCAGCACCGCCATGTTGGTGCCACAGAGTTGGTTGCCGCGTGTGGCGGGCCTGAACCAAACCTTGCAAGGCATCATGACCATTGCCGCTGCCCCGCTGGGGGCGTTGGCACTCTCGGCCTTCCCGCTGCAAGGCGCGTTGATGATTGATGTGGCGACGGCGCTGGTCGGCATCGTGCCGTTGCTGGTCTTCGCTATTCCGCAAACGCACAACCCATCCCACCAAACCAGCAGTGTGTTGGGCGATTTTAAGGTGGGCGTGCGCTACGTGGCCGCCCGCCCCGGCTTTGTCATGCTGTTCGCTATTCTGGCGCTCGTCATCATGACGATCATGCCCTCGTTCTCATTAACGCCGTTGTTGGTGAAGCAGCATTTTGGCGGCGGCGTAAACGAGGTGGCGCTGATGGAGGGCTTGGCGGGCGTCGGCATCATCCTGGGCGGCGTGTTGATTACGATCTGGACGGGCTTCAAGAAGCGCATCGTGACGATGATGGTTTCGTTTGTGGTCTCGTGCGGCACGGTGGCGCTGACGGCGTTGGCACCCGGCAATGCGCTGTGGCTAGGCGCGGTGTGGTGGTTTATTAGTGGGGCCACGTTTAGCACGGGCAACGTGCCGTTTACGACCATTATTCAGACGCAAGTGCCCAACGAGATGCAAGGCCGCGTGCTCTCGCTGCTGAGCACAGTGATGGGGCTGGCTGGCCCCATCGGCCTGCTGATTGCCGGGCCATTGGGCGAGGCGATTGGCGTGCGCGGCGTGTTTATTGTGGGCGGGGCGCTCTCGGCGTTGGTGTGTGCGGGGGCTTTGTTTTCCAAGAGGTTGAGAGGGATAGAGGAAGGTTAACGGAGTTTGAGATAATCTTCACCACAAAGATCACGAAGGAAGCACTAAGATCACAAAGATGGTACTAGAGCGGATTCCTAGCTGGTGTAAGAGCCGCATCCTTCGACTCCGCGCATCAGAATGCGCTCCGCTCAGGATGCTCACGTTTTAGACCAATCAGGAATCCGTCCTAGTTGGCGTTAGTTAGATGGATTTTCTTTTAGCTTCTTCGTGTCCTTTGTGGTCTTCGTGGTTCACATCAGAAAAGCTCAGCTTAAATACTTCGCCAACTCCACCATCGGGTAACTCACTCGCGAGCCATACGGCCTGCGGCCCTTGTCAAACGTCGCGTCAATCCCAATCTTGGTGCCGATGCCTTTGCTGTCGTTAGCCGGGTCCATCTCGTGGCCCTGCGCGTGTGGCACCGTAAACGTGTCTTGGCCCCAATCCACCCGCGTGGTCAGCGCCCACATCAAATCGCTGGGGTCGTAAATGTTCACGTCGCTTTCGACGACGACACAAACCCGAAAATTGGGATGCGCCGCAAACGCGCCCAGCGCCACGTTGCGCGGTTCGCCCATGTTGGTCTTCTTTTTGAGTTGAACCACCACGAGAAAGCCATTCGTGTAAGGTGGGATGTGAACGGCCTGCACATTTTTGCTGGCATGCGACGCAAAGCGCATCAGCAGCGGCTCGCGCGGCAACACATTGCCAATGTAAATGTGTTCGTTCCAGCCCGGCACAATGGTTTGGAAAATGGGGTTCTCGCGGTGCGCAATCGCCGTTACCTCAAACACCGGGCTGTTCCAGGGTTCGCCGTAATAGCCATGAAACTCGGCCAGCGGCCCTTCCTCGCGGCGCACCCCCGGCAGCACATGCCCTTCAATCACCAGCTCGGCATGCGCGGGAATCGTGTCTACATCCACCGTGATGCCACGCGCCACTTCCACCGGCTTGCCGCGAATCGCTCCTGTAATTTGGTTCTCGTCACCCTCATATTTGCAGCCCGCCGCAATCAAAATTGCTGGGTCCACCCCAATCGCCACTGCAATCCCCAACGGCTTGCCCTGCGCCTCGGCAATGGCGTGGCTGCGCTGCACATCCCGCCACTGGTTGATGTTCATGCCAAACGTGCGCGGCCCCAAAATCTCCATGCGGTTGTAGCCCAAATTGCCCACGCCCGTCTCCGGGTTTTTGCTGACGATGACGCCGCCGGTAATAAAGTGCCCGCCATCGCCCACCGCGTGTTTGGGGATGGGTAGGTTGCGCACGTCAATCTTGTCCACGTCGGTCAGCACATGTTCTTTCCATGCTGCGTTTTCAATCAAAACGGGCGGGATGGCGTTCGCAGGCTCCATCGCAAAGGCCATGCGCGAAGTCACTTCGCTCTTGCTGCACCCCAGCGCCAATGCTACGCGCTCTTGGTTGGCTACGGCGCTGCTGAACAAGCGCCAGCCTTCAAACCCAATATTCTCAAACAACGGTGCGGCGGCGCCCGTGCGCTCAATCGTCGCGCCAATATCGGCGGCTTCGTGAATGATGCTGACGGGCTTTTTGATGTGGCTGAGCTGGCCGTGTTGTTCGAGTAGGGCGAGATACGAGCGGAGGTCATAAATTTCTGACATGAGCGAAATTCTAGACCTGTTAGGTGGCGCAGGTAAAACGCAGTTGAATTAGAACGTGACTGCGTCACCTGACAGGTCTGCACGGCAACCTACCGCAGCCGATCCACAATTAACCGCAGCGCCGTGCCGATGTCCTCGCGCACGGCGCGCTCGGCTGTGTCGGCCTCGCGTTTGTTGAGGGCGCTCAAAATAGAGGCATGTCGTTCGCGGGCCTCGCCAATGTCTTGCGCGGTATACAGCCCAGCCACTCGATTATTGAAATAGTACAAGTGCGTCTGCCGCAACAGCGCAATTAATTTCTGGTTACCCGCTGCTGCGTTAATCGCATCGTGAAACTTCTCGTTCTCCAGCACCAACGTCTCGCGTGCCGCCGCGCCCAAAAAGTGTGAGGGACTGTTGAAGACGGCATCGATGGCGCTTAATTGCTCTGGCATCGCCCGCTCCGCAGCCAGCCGTGCGGCATAGCCCTCTAACGCGGTGCGCGTCTCGTAAATCTGTTTGATCTCGTCGAGCGAGTGTTCATACACCACCCACCCGCGTCGGCGGTTCACAATCAAGCCCTCCGCTGCCAGCCGCTTAAAACTCTCGCGGATGGGCGTGCGGCTCACGGTCAGTTTCTCAGCCAGCTCTTCTTCAATCAGGCGTTCGTTGGGGCGCAA
>JAYTNY010000657.1:0-2188 GCA_043748055.1 Roseobacter sp. | reverse complement strand
TTTCACTTGAGGTAAAAAGAAAAAATGAAAGCAAACAGTATTCTCGAAACCATCGGTAACACCCCGCACGTTCGCATCAACAAGCTCTTTGGCAACATTGGCAACTATGAAGTGTGGATGAAGCTGGAGCGCGCCAACCCGGGCGGCAGCATCAAAGACCGCATCGGCCTTTCGATGATCGAAGATGCCGAGCAGCGCGGCGTGATTAACAAGGACACCACGATTATTGAGCCGACCAGCGGCAATACCGGCATTGGCCTGGCGATGGTGTGCGCAGCCAAAGGCTACAAACTGGTGCTGACCATGCCGGAGAGCATGAGCATCGAACGCCGCCGCCTGATGGCCGCCTATGGCGCCACGTTTGATTTGACCCCACGCGAGAAAGGCATGAAGGGCGCGATTGCCCGCGCCAAAGAGTTGGTTGAAACCACGCCGAATTCGTGGATGCCCAGCCAGTTCGACAACCCCGCCAATATCGCCGTCCACAAAGTGACGACGGCCCAGGAAATTTTGAAGGATTTCCCGGAAGGCCTGGATTACTTGATCACCGGCGTGGGCACGGGTGGTCACATCACCGGCGTGGCCGAGGTGCTGAAACCCGCCTGGCCGAACTTGAAGGTGTTCGCCGTCGAGCCAACCGCCTCGCCGGTCATCAGCGGTGGCTCGCCCAGCCCGCATCCCATTCAAGGCATTGGCGCAGGCTTTATTCCCGACAACTTGCACAAAGACATTTTGGACGGCGTGATTACCGTGACCAAAGAAGAGGCCTTTGAGATGGCGATTCGCAGCGCCAAAGAAGAAGGCATCTTCGTCGGCGTGTCATCGGGCGCGTCGTTGGCTGCTGTTGCCAAGAAGCTGGCGGAGATTCCCGCCGGTAGCCGCGTGCTCACGTTTTGCTACGACACAGGCGAACGCTATCTCTCGGTAGATGGCTTGTTCGTGTAGTACGAAGAACCCCCGACCCCTAAAGGGGAGTCCGAGAGTTACTCTGCAACTTCATTAATCTGTTACGAATGATGAACTATTAGAAAAACTCGACGACTCCCCTTTAGGGGTCGGGGGTCTACTTATATGACCCTCTATGCCTTCATTGGCACCTACACCCAAACCGGCTCGGATGGCATTTACGTCTGCCGCGTAGACCCCATCACCGGCGTGTTCACGCAAATTAGCTCGGCCAAAACGCCCAACCCCACCTTTTTGGCGCTGCATCCCAATGGGCGCTTTTTATATGCGGCCAACGAGTTGGATGCCGATGCAGCCTCCGTCACCGCGTACGCCATCAACCCTAGCACGGCCGCGCTAACTGAGCTGAACCAACAGCCCACCCACGCCAGCGCACCCTGCCACGTGAGGGTGGATGCGACCAGTCGCTGGCTCATCGCCGCGAATTACGGGGATGGCGACTTGTGCGTTTATCCCATTCGCGATGACGGCATGATTGGCGAATTGACCGACCGCGTGAAGCAAACTGGCGCCAGCCCGCACGGGCACTCGGTGACGATGGATGCCGCCAACCGTTTTGCGTTTGCGTGCGATCTGGGCCTCGACCGCGTGTTTGTGTACCGGTTGGATTTGGAGCGCGGTGCGCTGGTGCCGCACGGCGAGGCCAAATTGGCTGAGGGCGCAGGCCCGCGCCACTTTGCGTTTCATCCCAGCGGCCAGTTTGCCTACGTCATCAATGAGTTGAACAACACCATGACGGCGTTTGCCTATGATGCTGAGCATGGTGCGCTACGCGAACTGCAAACGCTGAGCACATTGCCCACTGGCTACATCGAAAAAAGTTACTGTGCTGATGTGCATGTGCATCCTTCTGGCAAGTTTTTGTATGGCTCCAATCGCGGCCACCACAGCATCGTTGTTTTTGCCATTGATGAGGCGACTGGCACGCTTTCGCTCGTTGGTCACCAGCCAACGGGTGGCGATTGGCCGCGCAACTTTGCGCTGCATCCTTCGGCAAATTGGCTGTATGTCGCTAACCAAAACAGCGACAACATCGTGCAGTTTGAGGTGAACATGGTGAGTGGGGCGCTTGAGCCAACAGGCTACGAGATCAGTTTGCCCAAACCCGTTTGCATTCAATTTCTAGAGACTCAGTAGTTGAAAACATTGTTAAATGATCGGCGTCGCCAGGGCGAAGATGGAAGTGACAGGGAGATAGATGCGGTCGACAACGCGAGCGATC
>JAYTNY010000656.1:0-12770 GCA_043748055.1 Roseobacter sp. | reverse complement strand
ATCAAGAGCATCAACTTGTATGCGCGCAACAGCTATGGCAAAGATTCGTTTGCATATCCGTTGTTCTCGAATCGGCCTTATTCGGCTTACAAGCGGCTGGTGTTGCGCGCCAGCGGCAACGACTATGACGGCGCTTATATGCGCGATGACGTGCTGACAGGGTTGCTAGATGCCTCGGAGTTGCCGGTGGGTGCAGGCAAGCCGGTGATTGTGTTTTTGAACGGCGAGTATTGGGGCATTTTTCATTTGCGTGAGCGCACGAATCAGTACTACTTGGCCGACCACTACGGCGTGAACAAAGACTATGTGGACTTATTGCAATACGACACCTCGGACGCAACACGCGGTGTGGTGCAACCCACGGTGGATGTGGGCAGCAGTGTGGGCTGGAATGATTTGTTGAGCTACTTCGAGACGCACGAGATGACTGACTCGTTGACCGACACGGTGAGCTACGACTACATCAAAACCCAGATGGACATTGACCAGTTCGCCAGCTACTTTGCGGCGCAGATTTACTTTAACAACCGTGATTGGCCCGCCAACAACAACCGCTTCTGGCGGCCCAATAACCCGGTTACGGGCGTAACCGGTAAATGGCAATGGCTGGTATGGGATGTGGAATATGGCTATGGGCGCGGCGAGAGCGAAGAGCTAGCCAAGCCAAGCAACAACATGCTGAAGACGGCGCTGGGCTTACAAAATGATTTTGCGAATGCACCGTTCTCTACCCTCATGTTCCGCAAGCTGATTGAGAACACCGATTTTCGCAACCGCTTTTTGGCTCGCGCTGCCGACCAGATGAATTTGTATTTCACCGCAGCCAACGTAAACGCGCGCGTTGACCTGTATGCCAACCAGCTCGGCCCGCTGATGCCTGAGCATATTAGGCGCTGGGGCTACCCAATAGACTTACCCAAGTGGCAAGAGAACGTGGATGCCATCCGCAGCTTCGCCAACCAGCGCGTGGCGTTTAACCGCCAGCACATCCAAGACCAGTTTGGGCTGACCGGCACGTTTACGCTGAGTTTGAGCACCGACCCCGGCATGGGCAGCGTGCGCACCACCAGCTTGAATCTTTCGGGCACGATTACGGCGACGCAAGTGCCGTGGGACGGCGCTTACTTCAACAATGTGCCGCTGCAACTGAGCGCGGTGCCCAAGATAGGTTTTCGGTTTGATAGATGGTTGATTACGCCTACGCTGGCGCTAGCGATGAATCAACCGGTGCGCGCCACCGAGGTATTCACCAACGATTTAACCGTGTTGACCAGCCAGAACGTGGCCTACCGCGCTGTGTTTGTGACCGATACAGCGCCCATCACGCCTACTGTTACACCGACACCAACCACCACACCTACGCCAACAATCACGCCCTCAGTGACAGCCACAACAACGGGCGCACCTACCGTTACACCGACTCCAACACCCATCGTTACCGCCACACCCCCTAACTCTCACACCCTAAGCCCATGGGATTTGCGCACCGGCCCTTACACACTCACCGCGTGGCTCTCCAACACCGCGGCCATGAGCTACCCGCCCAACATGGAGTTCCGCACGGTGGCGACCAACACCTTCACACCCGACCCCGGCATTACCGCCACCATGGACAGCTTGTGGACATTGCCGTATTCGCTCACCTCGCGCAGCCGCATTAACGGATTGGACGCACAAGGCATCGGCTTCATCAACACCGACAACGCCAACGTGGGAGGCGGGTTTGTAGGCGCGGCGCTGTTGGCGCTCAACACGGCAGATCAGATTTCGGCCAGCGTAACCTTTACCGGCGGCACGGTGCTTTCCAACACGTTGGTATATGCCATCCGGCTGCAATACCGCATCACCAACACAAGCGCGTTTAGCGATGTGCTAAGCGGTGGCAACCCCGTCGAGTACGTCCGCAGTGACACATCGGGCGATGCGAAAGCCATTGGCCCCATCAGCCTGCCCGCCGATGCGTTGAACCAGCCCTATGTGGAGCTGCAATGGAAATACCACTGCGTCAGCGGCTGCGGCGGCACGGGCAAGCGCGCGCAATTGCGGCTGGATGACATCCGCGTGGTGGGGCAGGGGCCATACAAAATCCGGCTGCCGATCATCTTTAGGCAGTAAGCCATTCACGGTAGGGGCTGGTCTCAGACCAGCCCCTCTTAGAATTCAACATCTTTGCTAAACGAGGTATCAACGAGGTGTCTATGAAGATCATCGGCAAAATCCTGCTCGGCCTGCTCGCGTTTGTTTTGTTGATTGGGCTTGCGGCGGGCGGGGTGGGCGTGTACACCGTGCGCTCGCAGTTCCCGCAAATTAGCGGCAGCGCAAAGTTGGCGGGGCTAACGGGAAGCGTCGAAGTGATCCGCGATAAGTTTGGCGTGCCGCATATTTACGCCGACACGCCCCAAGATTTGTTCCGCGCACAAGGCTTTGTGCATGCCCAAGACCGCTATTTTCAGATGGAGTTCTGGCGGCGCATTGGGCAGGGGCGTTTGGCCGAATTATTTGGCGTGAGCGCGCTGAAGCAAGACAAATTCATCCGCACCGTGGGCTGGCACCGCACTGCGGCCCAAGAGGCTCAGAGCATGGACGCCAGCCTGCGCACCGTGTTGGAAAGCTATGCCGCTGGTGTCAACGCGTACGCCCTCAACAACACCGGCAAGCTGGGCCTGGAATTTAAGGTGCTGGGTTTAACTGGCGCAACGTGGCAGCCCGAAGCCTGGCAGCCCGAGAACACCCTGACCTGGGGCAAAGCCATGAGCTGGGACTTGGGTGGCAACTTGGACACCGAACTGATCCGTGCGGCGTTGCTGGAGAAAGGTGGCGAGGCGTTGGCCCAGGCCGTGCTGCCGCCCTACCCGCAGGATGCGCCGGTGATTGTGCCGACGCAGACCAGTTTGAAAGAAGGTTTGAAGGTTGGCAGGTTGGCAGGTTTGTCGGCCAGCACTCAAACCTTCAAACCTGCCAACCTTCAAACCCAAGACCTCCTCAACACGCTCAACTCACTCCAGTCTGTCATCGGCGGTTGGCGCGACGAGGGCATTGGCAGCAACAACTGGGTGATTGGCGGCGCGCGCACGACGACGGGCAAACCGATTCTGGCCGACGACCCGCACCTCAGTGTGCAGATGCCTTCGATCTGGTACCAAGTGGGGTTGCATTGCCGCGTGGTAAATGCCAGTTGCCCGTACGATGTTGTCGGTGTGTCGTTTCCGGGCACGCCGGGCGTGGTCATCGGCCACAACGCGCGCATTGCCTGGGGCGTAACAAACGTGGAGCCGGACACGCAAGATTTGTATGTGGAGAAGCCTGACCCGAACAATGCCGACGCCTTTGAATTCATGGGCAAGTTTGAGCCAGCACAGATCATTGAGGAGACGATTAACGTGCAGGGCAAAGAACCAGTGAAGCTCAAGGTGCGCATCACGCGACACGGCCCCATCATTAACGATGCCGATGGCGCTAACTACGAGGATGCCAAACGCCAGACCCAATCAGTGGCGCTAAAGTGGGCGGCGTTGGAACCCGGCACATTGTTCAAGAGCGTGTTGGGTCTAAACCGTGCGCAGAACTGGGACGAGTTTCGCACGGCCCTGCGCGATTGGGACACCCCCGCGCAAAACTTTGTATATGCCGACGTAGATGGCAACATCGGCTACCAAATGCCGGGGCGCGTGCCCATCCGCAAAAGCGGCAACGGGGCCGCGCCCATGCCAGGATGGGATGGCGAACACGAGTGGACGGGTTACATCCCGTTCGATGAATTGCCGAAGCTGTTCAACCCGCCACAAGGATTTATTGTGACGGCGAACAACGCAGTGGTGGACGACACCTATCCGTATTGGATTACCGGCGATTGGGAACGCGGCTATCGCGCACGGCGCATCACACAGTTGATTGAGAGCAAGGACAAGTGGGGTGTGCAGGACATACGCGAGATTCACGGCGATGTGCAGTCTGGCCATGCCGATGATGTGCTGCCAGTTGTGTTTAAGGCTGTGGATGGCATGCCACTTGCCAGCGAGGTGAACACCGCAGTCGAGCTTCTGAAAAAGTGGGACAGGCGCAACACAACCGACTCGGCAGCCTCGACGATCTTTGAAGCGTTTTGGTTTAAGTTGGCGCACAAATTGTTTGCCGACGATTTAGGCAAAGAGTTTGCCGAAGATGCCTTGAGCACCAACACACCCACAAAGTTAGCCGTAAAGAATGCCCTCGCTAACCCAGACCTGCCGTATTGGGACGATGTGACCACGCCCGCGAAAGAAGGCCAGCAAGCCATTATTCTGAGCGCGTTGACCGAAACCATGACCGAGTTAAAAGCGCGGCTGGGCAACGACACGGCACAGTGGCAATGGGGCAAGGTTCACCAAATCACCTTCCAAAACCAAACGCTGGGCAAGAGCGGCGTCGCACCCATCGAGGCGATTTTTAATCGCGGCCCATTTCCCATCATCGGCTCCAGCTCCGCCGTAAATGCGCAAAACCACCGGCCCGATTTCAGCGTGCGTTCGCATCCCTCATGGCGCATGGTCGTAGACCTCAGCAACTTCAACAACTCAATCGCCATCCACCCCACCGGCCAAAGCGGCCACGCCGGCCACCCGCACTACGACGACATGATGCAGCAGTGGATCGCCGTGCAATACAACCCGTTCTACTGGCAACGCAGCGAGGTAGAAAAGAAAAGCGAAGGGACGTTAGTATTAACACCGTAGAGGGGCGCGGTCGCGTACGACCTTGATGGCAAAGTGGATGACAACGTAGCTCCCGCATTGAACAACTTCTTGTTACACTTTGCCTATGGCTACCCAACGCTGGCTAGATGACCTCATTGTTCAATCTTTTAATCACGATGAGTTCGATGGTTTATGTTTCAAGCTAAACATAAACCCGGATGTTGTCTCTGGCCGCAGTTCGGGCTTAAAGACCCGCGCACTAGAGTTGATCACTTATTGTGATCGCCACAATCAACTGCTCGCATTGATTGAGCGGCTTAAAGCCGAACGACCCGCTGTGGACTGGGTACAGGCGAGCATTCCTCACGCAGAAGATGCCACGCAGACTACACCTGATCGCGGCAGCGATTCAAAATTAAATCGCCGGGCTGCTATTGCCACCATCATCACCGTGCCGCTCGCCATTCTCATCGCTATCGTGGCTTTCTTTCAAACCGATCTGCGCCGCATATTTAAGTTTGATCCCTTGCCCGCAGTCACACCCGTCGCGCCGCCCTTTGCTTCGGCCCGTGCAACGGAAACCTTGATTTTGCTGGGCGGGTTCTATGACCGAAGTGGCGGCAAGACCCCCAACGTGGATGTGATTCAACGCACCTACGATGCCTTGCTCGATCAGATCAAGGCCAAGAGCCTGAAAGACATTCGCGTAGAGCAATTGCCTGCAACGACCGAGATCAAGACCGATGCAGAGGCTCTGGCGATTGGCAAGCAATATCGGGCCAAGTTGGTGATCTGGGGTTACAAAGACGAAACAGGCTCATCTATCCGCACCAAACGCATGGACGACCCGCAAGCGGGCGCCAGCGCGCGCAGCGAATTGACCTACAACGCAACCACCGTGCCGATATGTCTGAGCGAAGATGCGCCTGCGCAAGGTTCATTTCTTGCGTTGTTTTCGCTGGGCGAATCGCTGATTGAGTGGTCAGTGCGCGAAAAAGTGGTGTTGGCGAATACTTTGATTACTGCCGCATTGGACAGCATTGAAGCGCGACCTCTGAGCGCATCGTGCAGCAGGTTTAATCCATCAAAAGCCTATGGATTACAAGGTCACTTATACGGAACTTTAGCTAAATTTTTTTTGGAAGATGAAAAGTCAGATTTAGATATTGCAATTGACTTTCGTCACAAGGCGATTGCGGCTTATGGCAAATCTCTTGCTATGCAGAACGATGCTTCTTGGGTCATCATTGGCAAAGGTGTTAGTCAAAGCGAACTAGCCTACGTGCTTGTGTTGAAGGCAAAACTAAACTTGCAGTTAGATGACCGTAACACTGATGTCAATCTCACACTCCGCATTCAATACTTAAAAGAAGCTGTTTCCGTCCTCCGTCAAGCGATTGAAGGTTATGATCAGTACATCAAACTCAATAGTGAAAATCCTGAGATTTGGTTAGCAAAAGGTAATAGTCAATCAGCGCTAGCTGACCAACTTCCGCAGTTTGGACTGAATGACGAAGCCCTCATACTTCGCCGTCAAGCCATTGAAAGCTGTAATAGAGCTTTATTTCTAAAGCCTGATTACTACTCCGCCAATTTTAGCCGTGGATTGATATATCAGGCGATTGCGAGTTGGCAAGCAATGTTTGACGATTTTAATACTGTGGTTCAAGCAGAACCCAATAACTACCAGGCTTACTTTTTACGAGGCACTGCTGCTTCAGAACTAGGTAAGCGAAATGATGCCGAAGTTGACTTTCGCAAAGTGCTGAAATTGACCCAAGACCGGTTTTACGTGAGTCGTGCTCGCCAAGAATTGAGTAAGCTAGGTGCTCAGCCGTAAACAAGAAACAAGAGCGTTCGAGCGATCACAAACCCGGTTTCTCGGAGAAACCGGGTTTGTGATCGCGGTGTTCTACACGTTCAATTATGCGTTCAGGGATCGGATCGCTCAGAGCGATCCGATCCCTACAACGTTTCGATGACCACCAACGGCAACAACTTCATCACATCGTCTCGCTGACACTCGGCGGTGCCAGGGCGCATGACTGTGGCAGCAGCGGCAGCAGCCCCCAGCCGCAAGCCCTCTTCGATGGGGCGACCCTCGGCCAGCGCGCTGGCTAACCCGGCCACCAACGCATCGCCCGCGCCTGCTGCGCTTACCACCGGCACGGCCAGCGGCTGAATGCGCCAGGCCTGCGTGGCCGTTACAGCCAGCGCGCCCGCCGCATCTACCGAGGCCAACACATTTACGCCGTGGGTTTGGTTGATGTGGCGCGCGCCGTGCAAGGCGTCGTCAAAACTTTTTACTTCGTGACCCAGCAAGAACGCCAGCTCCTCGCGGTTGGGCTTAATCCAACTGGGGCCAGCCGCCAGCCACGAGTGCGCCCCTGGCCCGGTCGCGTCCAAAATCACCGGCGTGTTGTGCAAGCGGGCCAGCCCAATCAATTGGGCATACAACACAGGTGGCACGCTGCGCGGCAACGAGCCACCCAGCGTGGCGCAATGGGCGCTGGGTAACGCCTGCTTAAACTGCATCAGCAACGCTTGTAAATGGCTTTCGTTCACCATCAGTGAATCGTCGGACAGCGTGGTGTGCGCGTCGCTGTCCTCGCTGATGATGACGAGGTTAAGCCGCGTCTCGCCCTCTACCCACACAAAGTTTGTAGGAACACCTGCGGCGTGCAAGGCAGCTTCATATTGTTGGCCGGTCTCGCCTGCTACAAAGCCCATCGCGCATGTGGCTATACCCAGCTCGTGCAACACGCGAGAGACATCCACGCCTTTGCCGGTGGGCGTGAGCCAGCGCTGTTGAATGCGCAAGTTGCGGCCCGGCACCAGGCTGGGCACAACCACGCTACGGTCAAACGCGGTGTTGGGGGTGACGGTGAGGATCATGGGTACGACACTCAAACCTCGCGGGTTTAGTCTCGTTCGCAGTTCTTCATTGTTGCGAGACTAAACCCGCGAGGTTTTATTCGCTTGCGTTTGCAATCGCCTCGTCCAACGCCGCCCGCTCGGCCTCAAAGTTGTTGGCAGACACAGCCCCCAGCACCGGCCCCATCAACAAAATGCGCGCGTTCACGTCAATGCGTTCTACGGCATCAAACGCCGCGTCCAAATCTCTGCTGATGCAAAACAGGCCGTGCCAGGGCGCAATGACGGCGGCGGCGTGCTTGCGAATGCGCGCCTCTTGCCCACGAATTTTGGCCGAGACGTGCGCGGCCAGCTCGGCGCTGTGGGCTGGAGCGAACTCGGTCACTTGAATCTCGCCGAACTTTAGGTTTGCTTCTAAAACTTGGGGGATGGGCCGACGCGCGGCGCAGAACACCAGCACGTTGCGCGGGTGGGCATGAATCACCGAACCGCAATCCGGAAAGTCGTTATACATGCGCAAATGCACCTGGCTCTCGCGGCTAATCACGCCTTCGCCTGCCACGCGGTTGCCTTGCAGATCGAACACCAGCACTTGCTCTGGCTCGATGCGCCACTGAAACTTTTGCCCGCTGAAGCGCGGGGTGATGCACACGAGGTCTCCGACGCGCGCGCTGATGTTGCCACCCGCAGCGTCGGTCAGTTGACGTTCGAATAACATGCGGCCAATCACAGGGATGCGGGCGCGCATGGCTTGTACGGCTTCGCTCAAAATAATGTCGCTCATGGGTGAATCTTGCCACAAACCGATTCAGCCGACAAAATGAGCAAAATGATGACTAGCGCCCAAGACGACTAGCGCCCAAAGCGCTCCGAGCGCTTTGGGCGCTAACTCGGCATGGTTTATGAGATTAGTTCAACTGATACACACCGACGGCACGCGCAAGGTTGCGACACCGATTGACAACGGCGCAAGCCTGCGCCTGTTAAACGTCGCCAGCGTATATGCGCTGGCTCTCGAAGCCGACGAACACAACACCCCGCTCGTTCAACTCGCCCGCGCAACCTTAACGGACGAAATAGTTTCGTATGACGCGGTGATTGCCGAGAAGCGCTTGTTGCCGCCGCTGCATCACCCCGACCCCGCGCACATGATTCTGAGCGGCACGGGCCTCAACCACTTGGGCAGCGCGATGGCCCGCAACGCCATGCACGCGCAGACTGATTCCAATACCCCCAGCAAAAAGAGCGATTCGCTGCGCATGTTTGAGCTGGGCGTGGAAGGCGGCAAGCCCGCTGCGGGCCACATCGGCAGCCAGCCCGAATGGTTTTACAAGGGCGATGGCCGCTGGGTGGTGCCGCCGGAACACCCGCTGCTCATGCCGCCGTTTGCGTTGGATGGTGGCGAAGAAGGTGAACTGACGGGCCTATACGTCATCGGTAAAACCAGGCGTGTGCTGCGGGTTGGGTTCTGTTTGGGCAACGAGTTCAGCGACCATGTATTGGAGCGCCAGAATTATTTGTATCTGGCGCACTCCAAGTTGCGTGCCTGCTCGTTTGGGCCGGAGGTGTTGATTGCCGATGCGCCCGACACGGTGCTGCCGGACGATGTTCAAGGCACGGCGCGCATCTGGCGCAACGGCGACATTATTTGGCAAGAGACTATTACCACGGGCGAGGCCAACATGACCAACAGCATTGCCAACATGGAGCACCATCACTTTAAGTATGCCCAATTTAGAAGCCCCGGCGATGTGCATGTGCACTTCTTCGGCGCGTCGGCGCTCAGCGTCTCGGCAGGCATTCGGACGCAAGCGGGGGATGTGTTCGAGGTGGAATCGGCGTTGTTTGGCAGGCCGCTGCGCAACAAGCTGGTTGTATCAACCGAAGAAGATGTGTTAGTTCCGGTGCGGAGTTTGTAGGATCGCAACCTGCGGCCTTAAACCGTTGCAGGCAACAAATTTTCTAAGAACCCAAATACGCCCAGCTTCTTGCGGATGTGGCTATAACCCCGTTCGCCCCGCACAATTTTGCACACCGCCCGCCACATCGGTTGCCAGTGTTTAGGCAACGCATAGCAAAAGCGCGGCAGCCGCAAATACAAGTGCGCCCACCGCCGCGCGGAGATGAGATCGGGCATCAGTTCGGAATCTACAAAGCTCTCATAAAGCTGCGAAGGGGATGATTGGCTATTGGCTATTGGCAATTGCGCGTTGATAGCCAATTGCGAATTGCCAATGGCCTGCGCCGCCAACTGCCCGCTGCGTACGGCCCAATAAATGCCCTCGCCGGTAAAGGCTTCTACTAAACCTGCCGCATCCCCAATCAACATGGCCCGGCCTTTGCTGATGGGCGAACCGGCTTTGCGCAGCGGCAGCACATAGCCAAAGTTTTTGCGCACGCGGGTTTTCTGCGGCACGCGTTTAGCTAAGTGCTCAGCGTCATATTGCTTCAGGCGCTTGCCATAGCCCGCATCGTGGGCAATGCCGCCCACACCCACATTCAAATGGTCGCCCTTAGGGAACACCCAGCCATACGAGGCAGGCAACGACCCCAGATCAAGCCCCATCTTGTCGTGCCAATACGCGCTTACCTCGTCGCCTACTTCCACTTCCTCTTCCACCGCCGGCATCAAGATGCGGTCTTGCATCAAGCCCAACGCGCGGGCGGTGGTGCCGGTTGCACCATCGGCCCCAATCAGCCAGCTTGAGGTGAACGTGCCGTGGCTGGTTCGCACCGTCGCGCTACTCTCGCTTATGTCCAGGCTTTGCACCGCCGTCTCGTCCATCAGTGTGGCCCCAGCGCGCACGGCGTGTTCGGTCAAAAAGTTATCGAATGTGTTGCGGCGCACCATGTAGACCAACGGCTGCGGGCTGCGCAGCTCCACCGGCTGCGCCATCTTGTAGCTGAGCACCACGGTGTTAATCGTGCGTTCAATTACTGGCGCAAGATCAAACGGCAAAATGTTGGCGACCTTGTGCGTTACGCCGCCGCCGCAGGTTTTGTGGCGCGGCAATTTCCGTTTGTCGAGCAGCAGCGTGCGCGCCCCAGCTTTGGCCAGGTCGTAGGCGGCAGTGGTCCCGCCTGGGCCTGCGCCTACAACAATGACATCGAAGCGATGGGCATCAAAATGAGTTTGGCTCATGTTAGTTAAGGCAATTGTTAACCTGAGAAGGGCTTGGGCAAATAGTCCGTCAGGACTTCGCCATGCTCAGCACCCGATTTCAAATCGGGTGCGCTGTGCGCTGCCCAACAGGCTCGTTACGACGCGCCGGGCAACGCCACCGATTGATCCTTCGTCGCGGCGCTGCGCTGATCGCTCAGGACGGTGGCTAGGCTTAGCGAAGTCCTGCGGACTAGCTCGACGTTGTTGTGCAAATACTACGGCAACTCGCTCAACTCCGGTGGCATCGTGCGCCAACGTTTTAACTCTTTGCCCGCGCCATCAAACAAAATAAAGGTCGGGGTCAATTGAAACCCCACTTCGCTGCCAAATGCGCGGGTGGCCGGGTTCAGCATGTCCAGCTTAATCACTTGGCCCGTCTTCCAGTTCTCTTCCAGCCTGCTCACGGCAGGCTTTGCCGAAAGGCAGGCCGCTCAGTAGTTGGAGTAGAACTCGACCAGCGCCGGTTTGCCGCTGGCCACCGCCGCGCGAATATCGGCCGCGCTGTCTAACTTTAGGGCGGCGGTCTGCGGCGTGCGCTGAGCCAACACCGCCGCCACCACCAACATCAACGCGCCCGCCCATGCCATCCACACCACAGGCTGGGCACGCTTAAAAAGCATAAACCCCGCTGCCACCAGCAGCAACATGCCAGGCAACATGAACACCGAAAACTGATTGAGATATTGAATTGGAGTCATAGGCAGCGCATTGTCTGTGGCAACATGAGCGAAGGGTTAGGCCTAATATCTCAACACGCTCGGCAAATACAGCTTCTTGTTCAACCTCGGGTCAATAGTTGGCACAGGCGTGGGCGGCGCAGTAGGCCCCGGTGTGGGTGAGGGTGTAGCGGTGGGGCGCGGCGCAGGTGTGGCGGGCGTCCACGCGCAATTTTGGTTGGCCATAAACAACTGCGGCACACTGCGCTGCCGGTGATCCGGAAACACCGACACAAAACAGTTCGTCGTCGGTTCATACGCCAGCGCTGCACGGCCGTCTTCATCGCGCAGCCAGTTCGTCGCGCCATCGCTCACCAGCGTGCCGGTTTGCCAAGCGCCACCCGTTAGCTGCGCCGAATAAAACTTGTTCATGCCCCCGCTTTTGTTGCCATACACCACCACCACCACGTTGGCCCCGTTCGCCGCCAGCACGGGTTGCATATTGCCATCCGTCACGCCACTCAGCTTTACGGATGGGTTCAGCCAAGTGTTCCCGCCATCACTTGAACTGCTGTAATACACGCCCTGCTGCCATTGCACACAGCCGCCCCACACCACATGCAACGTACCAGCCGCTACCCGCAGTTGCGGTCGCTCGTGCATACACCAGTTCATGCTGGATGTGGTGCCCGCCGAGTTCACCTGCACCGGAGCCGACCATGCTCCCCCGCCCACTGCCTGCCGCGCCATCTTGATGTCCGCCCGCGTGCCAGTGCTGCCGCCCTGATTCACTTGCTGCATGTCGGCCCAAGCCACATACACATTGCCCGCATCGTCAATCCCAATCGCTGGATACGGATCGCCGATTACCAAATTTGCATTCACCGTGGTCTGCGGCTGCCACGCCCCGTTCTCGTACATCGCCGCGTAAATCGTAGATTTTGCGGGCCAGCCCGCTGTGTAATCCGCGCTCACCCAAACCGCCGCCATGCGGTTGCCATTGATGGCGAGCGCTGGGTTCTTGCGCGGGCGATATCCGGTCACCGTAATCAGGTCGCTCACCTGCACCACCGATGCCCACGCCGACGTTGCACCATCGTATGCGCTATGGAAAATTTGCGGGCCTGTGGGTGTGTCTTGCGACCACAACACGTTGGGCTTGCCGCTGGCGTCCACCGCAATCGCTGGCGCGTCGTTTTGCAAGTCATACAAGTCGTTGCCTTCGGTGGGCAGCGGCGAGACCAACGACCATGCCTTTGTCGTCTGCTCAAATTTGCCCAGCCACGCGCCCAGCGTGTAGTTGCGCGTGTCCAACCACGTTGCGTATAACTCGCCATTGCCCGCCGCCGCCAACGCCGTATAAGTTTGGTTCGATAGGCGATAGGCATCCTCGTTCACCATGCT
>JAYTNY010000655.1:0-5958 GCA_043748055.1 Roseobacter sp. | reverse complement strand
GCCATGAACTTCATCGGCTTGCCCGCGATGCCCAGCGCAACCTCGGCGTTCTCGGCGCGGTCAATCACATAAGCAAAGGCTTGGCGCACTTCCACTTTGTTCAAAGGCTCCACGCTCTCGTTAAACCAAATGCCAGGGCCGGTGCCGGTTGGCCCACCGATGACTTGATACGCGCCGTTCTCGTTAATGGCCTTGATGTTGGCGGGCGTGTAGGCATTGCTGCTGTAATCTTGATCGTTCGACAAGATGAATGGCATCACCTGTTGCGTCTCGCCAAAGTAGACCGTCAGTTTGTCGAAGGCGACTTTGTCAGCATTGAAGCCAGTTGGGTTCTTGATCATCTCCAACTGCGCTTCGGTCACGCTAGCCGGGTCCACCATCATCGGGCCAGAGACGACCGGCTTCTCCGGTTTGAATGCAGTTAATTCGTCTACAAACTTCTTCACTTCATCGCTATCGGTCTTTACGTTGTCCGCGCGGAACTTGGCAGCTTGATCCATGAACTTGCCATACACCGAATACGGCAACACGTTGTTGCTGCTCAGAATGAGGCGCAACGCACGTGGCGATGGCGTCTTGATGAGGAAATCTACGGTCTGGTCATCTTTGGCAACCACATCGGCCAAGTAGGCCCACGTGCCACCACCCTGCGCCCAAATAATGTTGTAGTTGCCCAGCAAGTCTTTGCTGGTAATGTCGCTGCCATCGCTCCACTTCAGCCCCTTGCGCAAGGTGATGGTGAGCGTGTTTTTGATTTCGGGCATGGCTGCGGGTTCAGGTGCTTTCGTCGGCTCTGGGGCTTTGGTGGGTTCGGGGGCTTTAGTGGCCTCGGGTGCGGCGGGGGCCGCTGGGGCTGCGGCTGGCGCAGATGGGGCCGCAGGTGTGCAGGCCGCCAAGATCATCGCCATCGCTATCATCGGCGCTAACAATCGGGTTGATTTCATTTGTTTGGTCTCTCCTTCAAAGTGTTCAAAAAATATGGGTGCAAATTTGTTTATTACAGGATGTACTCTCTCGCTAATATCACCTCCTCGCTACAAACTGCCATTACGCAATTGCCAGCCAAATCTTGCAACGGGGTTGCGCCTCAGAACCCCCGACCCCTAAAGGGGAGTCGTTGATTTTCCCTTTAAGTTCCTCACTTTGTACGTTTTGAGGAACGTAGAGCGAAACACGGGGACTCCCCTTTAGGGGTCGGGGGTTCTGAGAATTACCGCGACCGCCGCGCCATCACCGCCAGCACAACAATGAACACAACTCCTAGCCCCAGCGACAACAGCGTGATCACAAACTCTGCTGAGTCCACCTTCTGAAAAGGCAACAACGCCAACGAAAGTGCGGCAATAAACACCGCGATGCGAAACCACAATTTGCCGGACTCAGGACTCAGCATGACTCACTTCCTTCACACCTCGGTCACACCTCGGTTCGCAAGCGCGGGTTAAACACCTCTTCCATCGAGCGCGAGAGCGACACCAACGCCAACTGAAAAAGCACGATGGCCGCAACCGGCACCAGCAAACTCCACGATGAATCGCTTTGATAGTGCGCGCCTTTGGCGTAGGCCAAACTAATCGTCACGCCCCAGTTCGCGCTGGAGAACGGCACGAGACCCAAGAACACCAAGCCGGTTTGCTGGTAGATGGCGCTGGTCATGGCGAAGATGAGCGAGATGGCAATAAACGGCGCGATGTTGGGCAGCATCTCGCGCAGAATAATGTGCGACGTGCCTAAATCTAAAAGCGTCGCGGCCTCCACGTAATCGCGTTTGCGCAAGGAAAGCATTTGCGCCCGCACCTGCAACGCCAAGCTCGGCCAGCTTAGCACGGCGATGATGACCGACAACAGTGAGACATCGCTGAGCTTGAGCAGCGTCGCCAAAATCGCCAACAGCGGGAACTGCGGAATCGTCAGCCACACGTTAATCACCTCGCGCAACACACCATCTACCCTGCCGCCCATAAACGCAGCCACCGAGCCAACCAGCACCGCGATCAACACGGTTAACACACCCGCAATCACCGCGATGATGACGATGTCCTTGCCGCCATAGATCAACTGCACAAAGTTATCGCGCCCCTGAAAATCGGTGCCGAGGATGTGCTTCGCGCTCGGCCCGCTGTAAATATTCGCCACATCCGCCGTGTCTGCCGGCGGCACCACCAGCGGCCCAATAAACGACACAGCCACGATAAGCAACACGCCAATCAGCCCAAACAACCCAACTTTGTTGCGCGTCAGCAGCCGCAGAGTCTTCTGAAATTCAGTCATGTTTTTGAGCAGTAAGCTGGAAGCGGTAAGCGAATTCGCTTACGGCTTACCGCTTCCAGCTAGTCGCTAATCATTCTGCGCCCCCGCCACCCGAATACGCGGGTCAATCCAGCCATACGCAAAATCGGCGATGAACGTGGCGAAGACCACAGCAATCGTCGTCACCAAGAAGATGCCTTGCATCACCGGGTAATCGCGTTGATACAACGCTGAGGACAGTTGCAGGCCGATGCCGGGATACGTAAAGATGAACTCGATGAGCAGGGAGCCACCCACAACCGTTGCGATAGACAAGGCCAGCCGTGTAAACAACGGCAGCCGAGCGTTGCGCGCTACATAGGCGGTTAAGATGCGCGAGTCCGGCAAGCCGCGCGCCCGCGCCACCGTCACATAGTCCTCGCCCATCACGCTCACCGTGCTGCTCTTCATCACCAACATCCACGAGCCGACGGTTGCCAGGATGTAAACGATGCCTGGGATCGCCCAGTGACCCAACACATCCAAAATGTATTTGAGGGTAAAGCCCGGTTTAAGCCCCGGTGTAAAGCCGCCGCGCATCTGCGGGAACTTCATCACCTTAAACGTGATGACCAACAGCAAAATGAGCAGCACAGCAACAAGGTTAGGCGGAATCGCATCCAACGCCGCGCAGATATTCGTGATGATGTGATCGAGCAGCGTGTTGCGCCGATACGCCGCAATCATGCCCAAACCCATGCCAATAAAAAAGCTGATGAACAACGACAAGCCCACGCTAAACACCGTCCACGGCAAGCGTTGGGCGATGATGCTGGACACCGTGACCCCGTTGGAGCGATACGACTTGCCCAGGTCGCCGCGCAGCAAGTTGCCCAGATACGTCACGTATTGCGTCGCAATCGGTTGATCCAACGGCAAGTTGAGCAACTGCGCCGCGCGCTGGCGGGCCTCCTCCTGCGTCTTGCCTTGCAAAATTAAGTCTTCGACCAAGATATCTACGGGGTTGCCCGGCATCAACCGAATTAACACAAAAATAATCGTCGTGACCAGCCAGATCGTAAACAACGCTTTTAATACGCGCCGAAAAACAAAGTTCGAGGTGAGCTTTTGCAAATCAAAACCAGATCGCGTCATCATGCCATCTCCTTTGCCACCGGATGGCAAGCCACCGCGCTGCCATCTCGCAAGGGCGTGAGTTGCGGCACCTCGCGCTCACAACGCTCACCCTCAAACCAGGGGCAACGCGGATGAAACGCGCAGCCACCCGGCAAACGCAACAGGCTGGGGATATCCTCGCTGCGCAATTTGATTCGCTCTTTGCGCGCCAGGGCTTCCGGGTCGGCTTCGGGGATGGCCGAGAGCAGCACCCGCGTGTACGGGTGTTGCGGCTGGTCAATCACCCGCCGTGCCGCACCCAGCTCCACCATACGCCCCAAATACATCACACCAATTCGCCCCTCCCATGCAAAGTATTTTGCCAACGCCAGGTCATGCGTAATAAACAGCACGCCCAAGCCCATGTTTTTTTGCAAGTCCGAAAGCGTATTCAACAAGCTAATGCGAATCGACGTGTCCACCGAAGCCACCGCCTCGTCGGCAATAATAAATTTCGGCTGCACCGTCAGCGCCCGCGCTATCGAGACGCGCTGGCGTTGCCCGCCGCTGAGCTGGTGCGGATATTTTTCGATGAAGTCATCCGGCGGGGTCAGGTTCACCGTTTGCAACAACTCGCGCACGCGTTGGCGCGTGGCAGCCTCGCCCTGGGTAAAACCGTGATGCCGCAGCGGTGCCGCCAAAATTTCCAGCACCGTGTGCGCCGGGTTCAGCGAGGAGTACGGGTCTTGATGAATCATCTGCACGCCCAGCCGATATTTTTTGTAATCCGCGCCGCGCAACTGATGAATATCTTGGCCGTTGAATTGCACCGACCCCGCCGACGGCGCAAGCAACCCCGCAATCATCTTGCCCGTCGTGGTCTTGCCACAACCGCTCTCGCCCACCAAACACACCACCTCGCCCGGTGCAATATCCAACGAGACATCATCTACGGCCTTAATATCTTGGCGCTTGACGCGAAATGTGCGCGTGACGGACTGGAGAGAGATGAGTGGATTACGCATGACTCTCAACCTCCCGCCAATGCCAGCACGCCACTTCATCGCGCTTGCCAATAAATTCGGCAATTGGTTCTTCCACCTTGCATCGCTCGCTGGCAAATGCGCAACGCGGATGAAATTTGCAGCCGGGCGGCAACGCGATTAAATCCGGCGGCGAGCCGGGGATCGAGGCCAGTTGATCGCGCTCGGTGCGCAGCGTTGGCACGGCACGAATCAGCCCGCGCGTATAGGGGTGACGCTGCCGCGCAAAAATTTCCTTCGTCGCGCCAGTCTCCACGATGCGTCCGGCATACGCCGTCGCTACGCGGTCGGCCAATTCAGCAGCCAACGCCAAATCGTGCGAGATAAAGATCATCGAGAAATCCAGCTTGGCGCGCAGATCGCGCAACACCTCCATGATGCTGCGCTGCGTCAACACGTCTAACGCAGTCGTGGGTTCATCCAAAATCAAAATCTGCGGCTCCAATAACAGTGAAAGCGCCAACAACACGCGCTGCCGCATCCCACCCGAAAGCTCGTGCGGGAAGGCGCGCCAAGCGCGTTCGGGGTCGAGCCGAACCAGGTTGAGCAAATGCTTGCCGCGCTCGTCCAATGCCTTGCCTTGCAGCCCACCATGCGCTTTGGCCGTGTCCGCAAATTGGTCGCAGATGCGCAACACCGGGTTAAACGCATTCAGCGAGCCTTGAAAAACCATTGCGCATTCTTTCCAACGGAACTTGCGTAGTTCGCTCTGGCTCAGCTTCAGCGTGTCCACTTCTAGGCTTCCATTCGCAGTGGATCGGCGATACAGGATCTGCCCAGACTTGACGACCGCGTTGGATTGCAACAACCGCACAATGCTCGTGCCAATCGTAGTCTTGCCGCTGCCGCTCTCGCCGATCAGCGCCAACGCCTCCCCCGGATACACATCGAACGAGACATTGCGCACCGCCTGCACAAAGCCGCGCTTGGCCTTGTAATCAATGGATAGGTCTTGAATAGACAACGCGGGCAATGCAGGTTGTGAGCTACTCATACAGCAAACACGCTTGTCTGCGCGCCTCAAATTCGTGTTGGCCTGCGCGCCAACTTTGCACAATGTCGTCCACGCTCACACCAGCATCTAACTGCGTGCGCGTCTCACCGTTGCCCATCAGCAAATCAAAATGCCGCGCATTCCAAACCCACTGATCGGGACACAGCCCACGAATCACTTGCATGAGGTGCAGCGCCATCGTGACCGGACGAAACGCAACGCGATCCGTCACATGCAGTTGCACGCCGTTACAAACTTGATCGGCATACGCAACCTGTTTCGCGGTTGGCACAAAACGGGTTGCGCGAAAGCGCACACCCGCCAACGCCAGCGCGTTCATCTTGTTCGCCAATGCATCCCCATCCAACCACGGCGCACCGATGCGCTCAAACGGCAACGGCGTGAGTGCGCCAATCGAGCAACTCGCGCCCTCGCCCGCCAACCCCATGCCGGGGTAAAACACGGCTGTGTGCGCGTGCGGCATGTTGGGGGATGGCGCAGCCCAGAGCAGTTGTGTTTGATCGAACCACATCGAACGCGCCCACCCTCTCAGATTGACGACTTGTAGAAACGTGC
>JAYTNY010000654.1:0-2298 GCA_043748055.1 Roseobacter sp. | reverse complement strand
CTTGCGCCGGTTAAACTGGCGCTCCGTTCGGGATGCGGCATCTAGATTCATACGCGTGCAGAATCAAACCTATTTCAATAAGTCTCGAACGACCTCGCTCACGAGTTTACCATCGGCACTGTCTTTCACTTTGGGCAGCAGCGTCTTCATCACCAGGCCTTGTTGCTTGGCGCTGGTCGCGCCCACTTCGGCCACGGTGGCTCTGGCAATCTCCAGAATTTCCTCGCGGCTCAGTTGCTTGGGTAAATAAACCTTTAGCAATTCCAACTCGGCAGTTTGCTCGGCGGCCAGGTCTTCGCGGTTGGCGTTCTTGGCCTCCAGCAAAGATTCTTCGTGCTGTTTAATTTCGCGGCGAATAAGGGCCAGCACCTCGCCATCGTTTAGCACGCCGCCTCGGCCATCGGTGCGGGCATTTACCTCTTCATTTTTGATGGCAGCCACGATAAAGCGCAGCACGCGGCTCTTCATCTCGGCTCGGCTGCGCATGGCATCCTTCAGCTCATCCTGAAGGTGCTGTTTTAGGGTTCCTTCCATTTTGATTTTCTCTTAACGAAAACAAGGGGCGAACATTGCTGCTCGCCCCTTGTTTTTTTACTGAACTTTGCACTGAACCAGATTGGGTTATATCCCGTCCGGTGTCAGATACTTCGACCCAGAACGTCGGCTCTTGCGCAACTTGGCTGCGCGTTTCCGCTTTTCAATAATGCTGGGCTTCTCAAAATAACGGCGGCCACGAACTTCTGCCAAAATTCGGTCGCCTTGCACCATCTTGTTAAAGCGGCGCAATGCGCTCTCGAACGTCTCGTCGTCTTCGACGATCACTCGCATCATGGGCTATCTTCCCCCCTTCGGCTGCCAATTGAAATTGATTTTGTATCTGATCATGTTCTAACTCGAACTTAAATCTAAAAATCCTTCTCGTGCAAACGCGGGCGGGATTATAAGGGGTAAGGGGCGCGTGTCAAAGAAATTCGGGTTATTGCCCATTTGCACACTAAGGCCCGATGCAAGACAATGGCAGCTATGAATTTTCTTGTGTTAAGTGGTGGGGTGGGTGGAGCCAAGTTTGCGGATGGCATGGCCAAGAGCGTGGGGGCCGAGAACCTCACCGTCGTCGTGAATACTGCCGACGACCATGAACTGTATGGCCTGCACATCTCGCCGGATTTGGATTCGGTGATGTATGCGCTGGCAGGTATCAACAACAACGAAACCGGCTGGGGCCTGGCCGATGAAACCTGGCACAACTTTGAGATGCTGCAAGCCTATGGCGCAGACCCGTGGTTTCGGTTGGGCGACAAAGACCTAGCCACGCACTTTATGCGCACCAACATGCTGAAGGCTGGCGCAACATTGACCGAGGTGACGCGCGCCCTCGTGCAAAAGCTGGGCATCAACGCGCGTATTTTGCCCATGACCGATGCCCGCGTACGCACCATTGTGGACACCGACGAGGGCCTGCTGCCGTTTCAAGAGTACTTCGTCAAACGCAAGTGTGAACCCGTCGTCAACGCCTTGATATTTGAAGGGGCCGACGAAGCCGAGGCCAGCCTGCAAGTGGTGCGCGCCATCGAGACCGCCGATACGATCATCATCGCGCCCTCGAACCCCTACATGAGCATTGACCCGATTCTGGCGCTGCAAGGTGTGAAGGATGCGTTGTTCAACGCCAGCGCGCCCATCATCGCCGTCTCACCCATCGTGGGGGGCCTGGCTGTGAAGGGACCATTGGCAAAGGTGATGGCTGAGCAGGGCAAGACGCCCACGCCCGTTGCCATCGCCGAGCACTATGCCGATTTCATTAACGGCTTTGTGCTGGACGAGCAAGACCGCGACATGCTGGGTGATATTGTCACGCTGGGCCTCGGCCCGCATGTGACCAACACGATTATGAACACTGCCGAAGACCGCGCCAGCCTGGCCTGCGAAGTGGTGAACTATGCCGACAAGTTGCGCCCCGAAAGTTTGGGCGGCTGCAAGTTGGATGAGGTTCCAGCGCAGAAGCAGTTGAGTACGGGGAGTTGAGTGTGACTAAACCTCACAGGTCGGCCCGCTAAGCCTATGTCAACCGGATGTCTATGGGCCGACCTGTGAGGTTTTGCGACTGGTACCTTTCGTAAGCCGCGCCAGCAACAATATGCCGACCAACACGGCAAAGACCAACGGCACAGTAATGAAATCTCTATCCAGCCACACGTAGTGCCATACGCTGAGCGGCAACGCGAGATAGGCCAGCTTGTGCAAGCGGCTCCAGCCCCGGCCCAGCCGCCGCTGCCAGCCTTTGGTGGAGGTGAGCGC
>JAYTNY010000653.1:0-23656 GCA_043748055.1 Roseobacter sp. | reverse complement strand
CGCCGGGGTCGGGGGTTCCGTAGCAAAACTCAACACGAATACAAATCTGGCAATTACTGGGCTTGCGAAGTGAGAGACAGTTTCATCAATAACTGAGACAGTGCCAAACTAAACAGGTATTAGGATTACATTACACGTTATCGGCAACAAGATTTTTTGACAGGATGAACAGGATTCAACAGGATTAATCCTGTTCATCCTGTCTATTTCCGATAATGTCTATTTTAGGAGATGGCATGCGTTTAATCTTGGCCTATGTGCTGTGCATCAGCTTGTTTGCGCAAACCCAAGCGGCTGTGCCGGTTCACGCACACCCAAGCGGGCTGCGGCAGCAACAGCCCGTGCGGCTGGCCTCGCCAGCCGCCTTGCCACCGGAATGCACCACCCGCACACACCTGGATGAGACACCGTTGGATCGGGCCTGGGTATTCATCATGAATTTTCGGGTGGCCAAGACCGGCTGCATGTTGATCTACGACAAGACGCCAGAGAACAAGTATCTGGGATATTTGTCGCTGACCGATGCTTGCGAAGTGCAAGGCGATGTGCAATTTGGGTTTGGCAAGGCGCTTTTTCGGGGTGGCTATATCGCCTGTTATCTCAACGTCATGCAGGCCGTCAAAGCCATCAGTAATACCATGCCTATTACCGAGGTGGCGCAAATTGATGGCTTCTATCTGCTGGGTCGGGGCGTGCTTTCCAGCACGTTGCGCACGCCGCCGCTGGAGCACAACCTTATTTTTCGTTACGTACCCACCGACACCAACTACTCCAGCCTGGCCCTGCGGGTGAGTGTGACCCAGACCAACCCACCCCAAGCGCAGATGAACGCGTTCTTTAACTTTAACCGGCACGGTTTGGATAACTGCATCGTGCCTGTAAACGGCAGCGAACAACTGTGGGCCTACACCCGCCACAACGGCAATCTAAAGTTTTGGGTGGGCGGCACCGAAATTTGCGATACCCCCAAGCCGCGCCCACGCATTCAGCTTTGGCAAGATGGGGCCTTTATTTACATCGGCGGCACGCCATCGGGAGATCGCTTTTTTGGGGTGCTGGATGAAATTATTCTGGACCCACCTGACGGCAGCCAGCCTCCCAACGAAGGGGAAAGTAGCGGGGATGCCGCGTTGGTGTATTTGCCAATCGCACAACGATGACGTTACGATGCAGGCATGACTCAACCGCTCCGCATCAGCGGCCTTGTCGCGGCCTGCGATGCCCTGCATCGCCGCATCGCGGCCCTCGCGCAAACCCAATCCACCGAAAACTATGCACAGCTAACCCAACGCCTCAGCACGTTGGTGGCGCAAGTTGATGCGCTGTGCGCTCAGCATGGCAACAACCCAGCCAACCTGCCCACCCCATCGCGGCGGGCCTACCAATGGCTGCGGTTTTTGTTGGATGAGGATTCGCTGGCCGATCACGTGGCGACGGTGGCATTGGCTTACGAGGTGATTCTGGACAACCCAAAATTTAAGGAGCAAGCGGCGCTGGGCTACGCTGTGCAGTTCGAGCTGGATCACAGCGGCCACCTGTGGCGCATGCGTGTTGCGCGCAAAACCGTTTTTCTCTCGGTGGCCGAGGGGTTTTGCGGCGCACCGTGTGAGGTGTTGGCGGCGGTGGTATTGGCTGCTACCTCACGCTCCGCAAAAGCCAAAGAAACCGTGCGCATCTACGCCGCCAGCGACGACTTCACCGAAATTGCCACGGCATTGGAGCTGACCACCGAGCAGGAAGAGGGCGCAGCGCGGGGTAGGCATTTCGATTTGGATGCCGTGTTCACCCGCGTCAACCGCAATCACTTTGCCAACGCCATGCCCAGGCCGCGCCGTTTAATTTGGAGCAGCCGCCTCACCACCCGCATCATGGGTTACTACCAAGCACGGTCGGACACGGTGATGTTGAGCCGAACGTTGGACGATGCCAGCGTGCCAGAGCGCGTGGTGGACTTGGTGATGTATCACGAGTTGCTGCACAAGCAACTGGGTGTGCGGGTTAGCAATGGCCGCAGGCAGGTGCACTTCGCCGAGTTTCGCCAAGCCGAGCAGCGCTTCCCCGACTTTGATGCGGTGAATGCCGAGCTGGAAACGATTGCGCGGCGGGCTTGGAGTCAGGCTTGAATGAGTCTCACTCGCGCGCATCGGCCAAAATAGCAAACACGTCGCCAAACTCGGTGTGGCCGCTGAAGCGCCACATGGGGATCAAGTCCAAGTTTTCGGCATCCGTATTTGTTGGAGACATGGCCCAGAAATTGCCAGGGCGATTGGGTGTGTAATACACCAATGCCACCCGCTCCACAATCAGTTTGCCCGCTTGCGGGGTAGTCATTCGAATCGCCGTCATCTGGCTTGGCTTAAGGCCACCGAATCCCGCGCCGTCGGCAGTCATCCGCACATCCAGCAGCGGGTAGCCTGCGAATGTCTCCGGTCGCAAGCCACCGCCCAGGGTCATAGTCTTGCTAAATGGGCTGGAGGTGTCGTTCAGCCCAGTGTTGGAGAGCGCCCCATCGGCAATATAAATTTTGCCGTCTTCGGCTTTGAACACACGCACATCCTGCCCTTCAATTCGCATCACCGCATATTTTCCGGTCACTTCGATGTACGGTACTTGGGCCACTTGCGGTTTGCTGGCCTCAGCCTCGCTTAGCGCAAAGATGGTCTCGAACAACATAACCGGATAACCGTTTACTTCTCGTCCGCGAGCCATGCCGCCATACAGTTGCACCCACATACCATCGCTCACATTTTCGGGAGCTTGGGGCAGCGCAAACGTTTTGCCATCGGCTTGCACAAACAAAGTTGTGCCGCTGGCCAAGTCCAATTTAATTTTGCCGCTCACTGGCGCAAACTCGAATGAAGGATATGCGTCCGAGGTCACCACCTCCCAACCCGCAACTTGCATGACTGGGATACCTGCTGTCGTAGTTGTGACTGCGCCCCACACGTTTAGCTTGCCACGCATAGCGTCATCCCACAAAGTAGCCATGCGCTCGCTGCGCAACCGAAACCCACCGACCGACAAAATTGGCTCCAGACCGGCATCTACCGGCCACCACAAGGCTGGGTGCGCAAACAGTTCGCGCGGGCGATTGGCCAGGTAGTGCGGTAGCCATTGGGGCATGGTGGGGCTGATCGGCGTTGATGACATCGTAGTCGGCGAAGCTGCGAACTTGAGCAAGCCAGCAAAGTTACCTGACTGCACCGCCCCCAACGTTTCTTGCGCCCCGCGAAGTTTTACGCGGTCTGTCGTTTTAATCTCTAGGTCTAGCAACGAGATATTGGCAAAGCCAAGTTGTTGCGCATCATTCACGCTAAACACCGCTTCGGTGCCACCCACTGCATGGCCCTCGACTTTGCGATAAGCGATACCCTCACTAAATAGCGTATCGCTGTTCGGCTCGATGCTGTAAGTGCCACTGAGTATTTGGGTCTCCGAGAGAATGCGTTGCAACACCTCATTATTGACCGAGCTAAGGCTTCCGTCGTGCGCGCAACAAAAGTCTAAGTCATTTGTCGTGTAGGCCACGTCAAAGCCGTTGTAAGTGGACAATCGACGCTGCCCGTCAATCACGGCAATCGCTTCAAACCAGGTTTGCCCGCCCAGCGGCGGCGCTTCGGTTGGCACAATTAACTGGGTGGATGTGGCATACGGCTTGTTCCACCCCGAGCGATACAAGTTGGGCTGCATGCCCAATCGCACGGCCATTGCACGCAGTTCGTCCGGCTCAATGCGCTTGGGTAAGCGAAACTTCACTGCTGGGGCATCCACGTTGCTGGGCAGCGTTGCGCTCAGCACCAGTTCGCGCCCGGTCAGCCGGTAGCCCTCTAACGTAGCAGTGAACCCTGGCGGAATAGCTTGCAAACTGGGCGCAACCGTTGCCACTTGCGGCGATATTGGCGTAAGCGCAGGCACGGTGTTGGCAATGGGTGCTTGCGCAACTTGCGGCCTGGGCTTCATTTGCAGCATTGCAAACACCAGCGCACTCGCCAGCACCAGCACCGCAAAGGCCACTGCGCTTGCCAATGCAAACCGAGTGCGGCTCGGTTTCACATCCACGCTGTGCGATGCAGATTCTGCATCTTGCCAGTGTCCGTTGCTGGGTTGTTGCTTTGGTTGATTGGGTAGTGCCAAACTTACAGGTGCGTTGAAATCTTTTGCTCGCGCAAGCACAGGCACCACGCGTTGAGACAACGCCACAAGCTGCGCTGCAAACGCCGCCTCGTTGGCAGACACGCGGGTTGTGTCGGTTGGTTGGCCGATTTGGCGTGCGCTAATCAGCGCGTCCAGTTCATCGGCAATTTGTTGCTCTTGCTCGTTCATAGTCACTCAGGTAGCCAAGTGCCAGGCACTTCCAGTTACTTGACACCAACAATTTTTCGGATGTCTTCGATAGCCCGATGCACCAACATGCGCACAGCGGCATCGCTCTTGTTCATTAACACGGCAATCTCGGCGCTGCTCAGCTCGCCAAAGATGCGTAGGCTTAACGCCTCGGCCCGTTCGGGCGCAATGCGGCGCAGGGCAGCAGTGATTTGGTTAAGTTGCAATCGCTCGTGCGTCTGTTGATCCAACGTCTGACCAGGATGAGGCTCGCTGGCTGCGTCATCCAGCGGCAAGGCGTGGTCGTAATGCCGGAAGTGATCGACCAGTTTGCGGCGGGCAATGCCAAACAACCACGCCGCAAACGCGCCTTTGCCCGCATAGCTGCGAATGCCCTCGAAGGCCGCCACAAACGCTTGCGAGGTTAAGTCTTGCGCATCGTGTGCGCTGCCCACCCGCACCAGCAAATATCGATACACGCGCGTCTCGTAACGGCGGTATAGCTCGGCAAAGGCCTGCGGCTGGCGGGCGCACAACAGCACTACGCTTTCGTCACTACTTAGCGCGTCGTCTTGTGCTGGTGCGTCGCTCGGTTCGTCTGCCATGCGTTGGGCGGCGGATGAATTCATAGGCCTATGTTTAGTTTGTCGCAGAAATGCGACTTTTGTAACAGGCTCAAAAACGGAAATAGCCACGCAGGGCACGAAGTTTCACGAACTCATCGTGAAACCTCGTGCCCTGCGTGGCAAAAATCTTATTCCCAATAATTCTATTGCTTCAATAGCAACGGGAGGAAGAATCTAAGCTGCACTTGGTTTTTCACCGTCTGCGTAATGCCATCCAACACAAAAGGCATGGGGCCGCTGCCGTCCCAGTTGCCAAAGTTCATCGCGCCCTCGGTGTGGATGGTTAGCGTAACAGCGTTGGTCTCGTAGCGTTGCTCCTGGCCTTTGGGGGTGATGCGCAACAGGTTAATGTGTAGTGCATCCGCCTGGTCGCTGTTGTCGGTGAAGCGCAAGGCATTGTTCTCCAAGTCCAACGACACTGTCACCGTCTTGGAGGGGGCCAAGGTAATGCCGCCGACATCAAACACATAGCCGTTGCCCGATGTTGCCAAATCGGTTGCCAGGCGAATGGTGGGGGTAAACAGGCCGCTGTTGTTGGCGTTAAACGTGATCTGGCGGCCATCGGGCCGAAACGTCATAAACAAGCGTTGGTTGGGCGTGAGCGCGATGTTCTTCACATCCACGGTGTAGCCCGGCCCAATCATCATCAGGTTAATTGCCACGGTCTGAGTCAGGCTGTCGCCATTGGCGTAGACCTTGTAGGGCGCACTCACATTTTGCAAAGGCAATCGAATGATGGAGGTGTTACCCGTGCCGCCGCCATCTGCCCTATTTTGCAACTCGGCCCCCACAATGTCGTTCACGTATTTCTTGGCATCAGCATCCCAGCCGATGGCTTTATCTTGTTGATCGCGCACCAGCAAGCTGCCCGCGCCGATGAGCCTAAACTGCACCGTGGGGGCGATGCTTACTTTGAGCGGGCTGTTGGCGTTCAGAGATCGGTTGAAGCAGTAATCGCAGTACCACCCAGACAGCTTGTGTGCGCTGGTGGGGCGCAATTGAAGCGATTGGGTGTTGGCATCCCCGCGCCACGCACCCACCGGCTCGGCGGGGTTGGTTGCACCAAACCCATACAGCCACGTCTCGTTCGTCGTATCAAAAACGATGTAGCGGTCGTCCTTCGGCCAGTTGTTGTCGTAAATATGCAGCCAATACACCCCGCCGCCTTTATTGGCAATTGCAAAAGGGGTAACCGCATGGCCTGCTGTAAAAGCGCCATTGGCATCGCTCTGAAAAAACGCCAGCACATACGGGTCTGTTGGTTTGTCGCGCAGCCCGGTGCGAATCAGCCCCAGCACTTCGGAGGGCTTTTTGTCCTTGATGTAGCCGCTGGCGCTGCCATCGGCAAGCACCAGATTTTGCGAGCTGGCCATCTCGCTGATGTGGGCGCGCACGGCTGCGTCCGAATTTAAGCCATACGTGGAAGTAGCTCCGGCCTGGTACTTGCTTTGGCTGTCTAACCCTGCAAAGAAAAGCTGGCTGCTGGCGGCCAAGCCATAGCAATGCCCGCCGCGCCACGAGGCTAACTCCGATTCGCGCCATGTCCGTGCCGCAGCGCTCAGCACGCAGTTGGCTTCGGTTGTTCCGTTCTGGCACACGCCCACGCCAAACATGCGCACCATCGTCGCCACGTCAAAATCCGTCGAGTCATCATAGGTGCTGCCGCCCCAATTCTTAAACTCATAGCCGTCTGGGTTGGCCCGGAAATTATTAAACGCCTCGAAGTTGCCGGTGCACTTTTTGTTGTTGATGTCGCAATTGGGCACCGTGCCCACCCCGCGGCCATAGCTGGCTTTGGCGGTGATGACCGCGTCTTTGCGACACAGCGCACCATCATCGGTGTAGCCCGCCGGGCATTGCTTGTAGCACACCGGCCCCACCCCGCTGTAGCCCACTTGGCACACCGGGTAGCACAGTGCGCCATCTTTTTCTTGGCCTGTGCCGCACGCATGCAGCGGCGTGCCCACGCCGCGCCCATAGCTGTCTTTGCCAAAAATATGCGCGTCGCGGCGGCAGGTCAGGCCATCATCCGTGTAGCCGGATGGGCAGTACTGGTAGCAAAACAAGCCCGCCCCGTAATAGCCCGCCCGACACACCGGGTAGCACAAACCAGCCACGTTTTCTTTGCCACTGCCGCAGCCGCCAATGGGCGGGATGGTGCCCACGCCGCGCCCATAGCTGTCTTTGCCAAAGATGTGCGCGTCGCGGCGGCAGGTCAGGCCATCATCCGTGTAGCCGGATGGGCATTGCTGCCAACACATTGGCCCCACCCCGCTGTAGCCAGCATTGCACTTTGGGTAACACAATGCGCCATCTTTGTCCTCGGTGCCGCTGCACCCCAGCGGCGTGCCTGCACCGCGCCCATAGCTTTCTTTGGCGGTGATGATGGCGTTGATGCGGCACAGCGCGCCATCATCTATGGACCCCGCCGGACATTGTTGCCAACACACAGGCCCAACGCCTCGGTAGCCTGTTTGGCACACGGGGTAGCACAACCCCGCGTCATATTCCTTGCCAGCCTCACAGGGCGGCACCGAATCATCCTGGGGGCCGCCCACCCGCTGGGTCGTGTTTGCTTCCGCAATTTTTGCAATCCGCAGCGCCTCGCCAACCAACGATACTGGCATCGCCAGTAAGATCACCGCCATAATTTGGACGATGTGAATCAAATTATGTTTTATGGACATCTTTGTCATTCCTTCTCCTTGAGCTGTTACAACATGAAGCTGGCCTGCCCAATGGGCTGGCAGCGCTCAGGTTACATGTCCACCCTTCAAAAATCCTTCAAAAGAACCGAAACTAACCCCCGACCCCTAAAGGGGTCGGGGGTTCTGAAGTAATGACCCCCGTTCTAAAAATCGCCACGCTGGGCGGCCTGGCTATTACGCTGGATGGCGTGCCAGTCACCGGTCTCGCCTCGCGCAAGGCGGAGGCGCTGTTGGTGTATCTGGCCTGCCAGCCCCGCCCCCATTCGCGGGATGCGCTGGCCGATTTGCTGTGGGATGGCCTCACGACCGAGCGCGCTCGTGGCAACCTGAGCGTGTTGCTCACCAGCCTACGCCAGCAGCTTGGCCTGTATCTCATCATCAATCGGCACAGCGTCGCGTTTAATCCCAATCAGCCCTGCGAGCTGGATGTGGCTGCGTTCACCTCAGCAGCCAACCACCCTGCCGAACTGGAGCAAGCGTTGGCGCTGTATCGCGGGGACTTTTTGGATGGCTTTGTGATCCGTGATAGCCCACGTTTTGAGGACTGGCTGCTGAGCGAGCAAGACCGGCTGCGCCAGGTGGCCCACGCAGCACGGCACATGCTGATTGCGCGCTACCTCAGTGAAGGCAACGACGCAGCGGGTATCACTCACGCGCAGGCGCTGTTGCAACATGCGGCTTGGGACGAAGATGCCCATCGGGCGCTCATGCAGTTCTTCGCACGCCGAGGCCAACGCAATGCAGCGCTGGCCCAATACGAAGCCTGCCGCAGCGCGCTCCAAGCCGAGTTGGGTGTGGCGCCCTCCGAGGAAACAACAACGCTCTATCTACACCTGCGTGACGAAGACCCCAAAGCGTTAATCAGCCCAACCCTGCGCAACGCGCCCTTCGAGCCAACGGCATTGGTGGGCCGCGAGACCGAGCTGACTCACATCATTGAGCGCTTGGCAAAACCGGCTTGCCGCCTCCTCAGCGTGGTGGGGCCGGGCGGCATGGGCAAGACGCGGCTGGCGGTAGAGGCCGCCAAACGCTACACCGCGCATGCGCAATGCGAGGGCACGTTTGTGCCGCTGGCCGCGCTGAACAGCGGCGCCATGATTGCCAGCGCCATTGCCGATGCGCTGGGCATTACGTTGCCAGGGCAGCGCAGCCCCAACGAAGAACTGCTGATGCATCTGCAAGACCGGCGCTTGCTGATTGTGCTGGACAACGCCGAGCACTTGCCCGAAGCCGCCGATATCGCTAACGACATCATCACCCGTGCGCCGAATGTCAAAGTGCTCGTCACCTCGCGCCAGCCCTTGTTTGTGCAGGCCGAGTGGTTGTTCGATCTGCAAGGGCTGGCGTATCCTGAAGATGCGACGCAATTTATTGACGTGCAACACCTGGAAAAGTTCAGCGCCCTGCGTTTGTTCGCCGAGCGGGCTGGGCGGGTGCAAGCGGGATTTGCGTTGGATCAGACAAACGTATTACCCATCATCCGCATTTGCCAACGGGTGGGCGGCCTGCCGCTGGGGATTGAGCTGGCAGCAGCTTGGGTGCATGTGATTTCGTGCGAGCAGATTGCGGACGAGATTCATCGCAATTACGATTTTTTAGCGACAAAATCACGCGACTTGCCGCAGCGGCATCGCAGCGTGCGGGCGGTGTTCGATCATTCGTGGCAATTGTTGGATGAGGCGGCACGACAGCACTTGTGCTCCATGGCTGTCTTTCGCGGCGGCTTTAATTTGGATGCGGCGATGGCTGTGTGCAACCAACCGCGCTTGACGTTAATTGATGCGCTGACGGGGCTGGTGGATAAATCCCTCTTGCAATGCAACCGCGTGGGCCGCTACGAATTGCACGAGCTGGTGCGCCAGTTTGCGTTGGAGAAGCTGGACTTGGATGCGCCCACAGCGCAGATGGCGTGGCAGCGCCATGCCCATTACTTTGCCGATTGGCTCTCGCACAACGAATCCCGCCTGATTGGCCCGCAACGAAGTGAAGCGTTGCAAGCCATTGGCTTAGAGATGGAAAACGTGCGGGCTGCATGGGTGTGGGCCGTGGATCATGAAGATGTGACTTCGCTAAGCCGGATGTTGCACAGTTTGTTCTTGTTTTTGGATATCAGCAATCGTTTTCAGGAAGGTGCCGATCTTTTTGAGCGGGCCGTGAGCGCATTGCAACAATACCCATCTCAAGTTTTGGGCCAGTTGCTGGTGCGGTTGGGCAAATTAAGTGAGCGGTTGGGCAACTATGCGCAAGGCTTGCTGTGTGTGGAGAGCGGGCTGGTAGCAGCGCGTCAATTTAACGATACAAAAGAGATCGCCTTTGCATTGGAAGCCGCCGCCCGCATTGCCGACCGGCAGGGCGATTACCCGAAAGCACGCACACTGTTGGTAGAAAGCCTGAGCCTGTATCGCACGGTGAATGATGCGTGGGGCATCGCCAGCGTTTTGCACAATTTAGGCAGTGCCGCCGAAGGGTTGCAAGACTATGCCGAGGCCAAACGCCTGACGCTGGAGAGCCTGGCGATTCGGCGCACGCTGAACGACCCACGCGGCATGGCTTTGGGCTACAACCTGCTGGGCATTGTGACGGAGATGATGCAGGACTATGCCGAGGCGGTTAGCGCTTATGAAAAAAGTCTGGCGTTGTTTCAAGCGTTGAACGACCGCTGGGGCATGGCCTTGCCCATGAGCAACCTGGGCGATGTGTGCGACACGCTAGGCGATTACGCGGCAGCCCAGGCCCATTACCTGCAAGCGTTGCGCATCGCGTTGGAAATTTGGAACGTGCCTTCTATGCTGACGAGCCTGGTAAAAATGGGGATGCTGTTGGCAAAGACTGGCGCGCACAAACGGGCCGCCGAATTGTTGGCGCTGGCAATTGCGCACCCCGCCACCGATAAGGCTTTCATAGATCGCGCTTGCGGCACGCTTGCCGAGTTGGCCACCCACCTGCCGCCGAATGTGCTGGCCGCAGCGCAAGCGCGAGGTGAGGTGCGCACGTTGGAGGCCGTGGTGCGCGAACTGGTAGGGTCAGATTAGACTTCGGATATGGCTCAATATCACGTTACTAAATCGTATGTCCACCAATACGCAGACCCAATCAGCTTTGCCCAGGGTGAGGCAGTTTTGCGCGAACGCAAAGACTCGGACGAAAAATACCCAGGCTGGTGGTGGTGCACCGACAAGCGCGGCAAAAGCGGCTGGGTGCATGAGGCTTACTTGGAGGAAGACGATTACCGCTTCCTGGGCAAATTCGATTACAACGCCAGAGAGCTGACTGTGGCCGAGGGTGATGTGTTGGAAGGCCTGGGCGAAGTGGGCGGTTGGCTGTTGGCGACGAAGGCGGACGGCGAACAGGGCTGGGTGCCGCTCGATCACGTTCGACCCGTGTAAGTTTATGAAAATAAAATCTTTGAAACTGTGGGCGACCCAACTGGACGCATTGGCTGCGTTCTACCGCGACACGCTGGGGCTGATTATTTCCGTGCGGCAAAACCGGTTTGAGGTGTATGTGGGCTACACCCGTCTGGCGTTTCATCAGGCCGAGACCGCCGAGGGCAGCCCATATCACTTCGCCATCAACATCCCCGAAAACCAATTTGATGAGGGCAAAGCGTGGCTGGCCCAGCGCGTCTCACTCATCAAAGACCGCGATGGCTCGGACACCTTTGACTTTCTGAGTTGGAATGCGCACGCCTGTTATTGCTACGACCCGGCGGGCAACATTGTGGAACTCATCGCGCGGCATTCGTTGGATTGCGCAGCAGATGGGTCGTTGGGGCCGTTTAGCTCACGCAGCTTGTTGGGCGTGAGCGAAATGGGCTTGGTGACAGACGATGTGCGCGATACGACCCATCAGCTTTGCACCAAGTTTGGCCTGGGGGTATACGATGGTGCAGGCAGCGACACCTTTGCTGCCGTGGGCGATGAGCAAGGCTTATTCATCGTCGTGAAGCGTGGACGCGAGTGGTACCCCGACACCGGCAGGCTGGCCGCATCGTCGCGGTTTACGCTGGCGTTTGAGATGAAGGGCGAGGTGCATTCATGGGAGGCACACTAGGCCTCTTGCAAAGGCAAGGGCGAGGCAGGTCCCGCCCCTACGAGCGTAAAGAACACGTTGAGGCCAAATTTAGGCCAAATTTCATGATAGCGAACACAGGAGATAGATGACTTTTTTCAATTCCCCAACATCCCCATCACCATTACGACGACGATTGGGCCGAGTCGTGTCTTGGCTATTGGTTTTTCTGGCTGGCACATACGGACCGCTGGGGCCAGCACCAACCGCCCGTGCCGCCACGTTTACCGTGACCACCTTCAGCGATAGCGGATCGGGGTCGTTGCGTGAAGCGATTACGCTGGCCAACCTCTTCCCGGACGCAGATGTCATCACCTTTAATTTGCCGGTGGGTATAGATTTCGTTCTGCTGACCTCACCTTTGCCCGCCATCATTAATCCGGTCTCGATTTTTGGAGAAACCCAACCGGATTCATTTTGCAACAGCGACTTGCCACAAGATACGAAGGTGGGGGTTCGCTTGCTGGGCGGCGCTGCTGGGGCCGGGGCGGTTGGCTTTGATATTCGTAGCAACAATGTGCGGGTGACTGGCTTTAGCGTTGAGGGGTTTTCTTCGCATGGCATTGTGATTCAGGATGCCGATGATGCGTTAATCGCATGTAACTTCATCGGAACCAACAAGGCTGGCACAGCCGCAGCAGCGAATGGGGGTTCTGGCATTCGCATGTTCATGAGTGCCAACCTGCCTTTACGAAACCAGATTGTTGCCAACGTCCTTTCGGGGAATCTGTCGCATGGCATCGAAATTAGTTCTTCGAGCCAAATCACGATTGAGAAGAATGTGATTGGCACCGACCTGAGTGGTTCTGTCGCAATCAAGAACGGCGGCAATGGCATCTATCTGGCCGGGGCTTCTGGCTCGAATAGCCGGATTGCTATTCGCGGCAATGTGGTTTCGGGCAATGCGTTGAACGGCATTCTGGTGGAATCCTCGCTCAACAATACGATTCAAGGCAATAAGGTTGGCACCAACATCAGCGGCACTGCGGTGCTTGCAAACCTGGCCAGCCACGGCATTTTCTTAAACAACTCGTCTAACAACACCATTGGAGGCAGTAGTGATCCATTGATCAATGTCATTTCGGGGAATCAGGGCTACGGGTTAATACTGTTTGGCTCGTCCTCTAACAATAACGTTGTATCGGGCAACTTGATTGGCACTGACATCAGCGGCACATTGGCGCTTCCGAATAATTTTGGCGGCGTTGTCCTCACAACCAATGCCACGCAAAATACGATTTCTGGCAATTTGATCTCGGGTAACACCTTAACCGGTATTGACGTGATAGCCGCGAACAACAACCAGATCACCAGCAATCTCATCGGGTTCAAGCTGAATGGCGCACAGGCACTTGCCAATGGCGGTCACGGCATCAATGTCGCTGCGGGTAGCACTGGCAATTACCTGGGCTCAAATGTCGTGTCCGGCAACAGCCTGGTTGGCATCCAGGTTTCGGGTGCACCGACCAATACCCTGGACAGCAACTACATTGGCATAAACATCACCGGCACCGCTGCACTACCCAACGGGAGCGATGGCATTCTGCTGAAGTCTGGGGCAAGCAATAACCTGATCCGGCTGAACTATGTGGCGGGCAACCTCGGCAATGGGGTGTCCATTGACTCCGCCAACAACAATCAGATTTTTCGCAACAGAATCGGGCTGGGTATTGGTAGCGTTGCGCTGGGCAATCAAGCAGCAGGCGTTCTTATTGTCAACTCGGCCAACAACAAAATTGGCGACCTGACACAGCTTCCCAACTTCATCGCGTATAACACGAAGGGCATCTGGGTCAACAACCCATCCTCGGTTGGCAACCCAATTGCAGCAAATTACATCTATAGCAACACCGGTCTAGGTATTGATCTAAGCCCAACGGGCGTGACGCCCAACGATCTGGGCGATGCCGACAGTGGCCCCAACAACTTGCAGAACTATCCCGTTCTCACCAGCGCGGTGTCGAGCGGCACATCGACGGTAGTGACCGGCACATTGAACAGCACCCCCAGCACGCCTTTCGTCATCGAATTTTTCTCCAATGCCACTGTTGATGGGGACGGCATCTGCGAAGGGGCACCCTTTTTGGGTTCGGTTTACGTGACCACCACGGTAAGCGGTGATGTGTCGTTTAGCACCACCCTGCCCAGCATTGTGCCGGTTGGCTACAAACTTTCGGCTACTGCCCGAAACCTAAACACAACCGACACCTCGGAATTCTCGGCTTGCACAACAGTGACCGGCATCTCGCCGCCCTCGCCGATGGTCAGCCTAAGCCCAATCACCCGCACGGTGAATGAAGGCGCGGGCGTTGCCACCTTCACCGCGCAATTGTCCATCTCGACGAGTGTGCCGGTCACGGTTAATTACAGCACCGCATCTAACCTCATCCCCGGCCCAACGGATGCCACACCCGGCAGTGATTACGTGAGCGCGACCAACCAGAGCCTTGTCATCCCTGCTGGGCAGCTCTCGGCCACGTTCTCGATCTCCATCGTCAACGATGCGCTGGTGGAGCCAAGCGAGAATTTTCTCGTCAGCATTGCGCTGCCCGCGGGCAGCATTGCCACGCTGGATACCAGCAAGGCTAATTCTGTTGTAACTATCGCTGATAACGATGGCGCCAATACGCCACCCGTTGCCAACGCCCAAACGCTGACGACTACGATAGGGACGGCCAAAGCCATTACGCTGACGGGTTCGGATGCGGACAGCAATCCACTGACCTACACCGTTGTCGCCACACCCACACAAGGTACGTTGAGCGGCGCTGCCCCGGCGTTGATCTACACGCCGAATGCCGGTTTTGTGGGCAACGATAGTTTTACGTTCAAGGTCAATGATGGTGCGGCAGACTCGGCAGTTGCCACAATCAGCATTACGGTAACGGCGTCTACGCCAAGTAACCTCAACAAAAAGGTCTATCTACCGGCGGTTACAAAAGATGGCGATCCGGTGTTTGTAGGCGCAGGTGATATCGCTGATTGTGCTTTGCCGGATGATGCCAACACGGCCAATTTGCTGGATGGAATCACCGGCACGGTTTTTGTGTTGGGCGATAACGCCTACGAGAATGGCTCGTTGACCGAATACACCAATTGCTACGAGCCGACCTGGGGGCGACACAAAGGCCGCACCAGGCCGGTGCCGGGCAACCATGAATATGGCACGGCGGGTGCTGCCGGTTACTACACCTACTTTGGTTCGGCTGGCTCACCCCTCGAAACCAATTGCACCAGCAACTGCAAAGGTTATTACTCATACGATCTGGGTACCTGGCACATCATTGCGCTCAACAGCGAAATTGATCATGCAGACACATCTGCCCAACTCACCTGGCTCAAGGCCGACCTGGCCGCGCACAGCAACACCTGCACCCTGGCTTATTGGCACAAACCGTTGTTCACATCGGGAATTCATGGCGGCGATGCAGAGACCCCTAGCTTTAAGTCGTTTTGGGATGCGCTCTACAAGAGCGGTGTTGATGTGATCCTGAACGGTCACGATCATGACTATGAGCGGTTTGCTCCACAAAACCCGAGCGGACAGGCCGACACAGCTCATGGCATCCGCGAATTTGTTGTGGGGACGGGGGGCAAGACGTTGCGGGCGTTTGGAACGATTCTGCCGAACAGCGAGGTGCGCAACAGCAACGCCTTTGGCGTGCTAAAAATGACCCTGCATGCGGGGAGTTATAGCTGGGCGTTTGTGCCAATCGCTGGACAGACGTTTACCGATAGCGGTACCGCGAATTGCATCAGCCCAAGTTAGTTCTAGATTGGGCAGGGAGGAGAAATAATAAAAAGCCATGCAGGATCAAGACATTGATGCGTTGTGGAACTTTGACGACCCGGCGCAAACTGAAGATCGTTTTCAAAAGTTAATCGCTGAAGTTGACGATGATGCAAACACAGAACGACGCGGTGCCGTATTTGGCGAAGGCGCACGAAGCACTCTCGCAAGATGTGTGGTTGGTGGAGAAAGAACCTGCACGGCTGAAGTGGTTGAAGGAATTGATTTCGTGATTGGTGCTAAAACAGCGGCATGTTTAACACTTTTTCAACACCCAACACAAAACCACGCATTGGGTTTATTGGCTTGGGCGTGATGGGGCGACCGATGGCGTTGAACCTGGTGAAAGCGGGTTACACCGTCACCGCCTTCGACATCAACCCCAGCGCCGGGGCAGCGCTGGCCGAGGCGGGCGCCAGCACCGCACCCACCGTGGCCGATGTGGCCTGGAACAGCGATGTGCTGATTACGATGGTGGTGAACGACACGCAGTTCAAAGCGATTTTGTTTGAGCCGGGGAACGCGGCTGCATCGTTGCCCAAAGGCGCAACGGTGATGGGCATGAGCACGATGAGCCGTGCCACCGTCATCGAAACCGCCGCCAAGTTAGCCGCGCTGGGCTTGCAGTATGTGGATGCACCCGTGAGCGGCGGCGAGGTGGGCGCGGTGAATGCGCAGCTCAGCATCATGGTGGGCGCGACACAAGACGTGTTCGAGGCCTGCAAGCCGGTCTTAGACGTGATGGGATCGAAGGTGTATCACGTGGGGCAACACGCAGGCGATGGGCAGGCGGTGAAGATGATTAACCAACTGCTGGTGTGCATCCACAACGCCGCCGCTGCCGAGGCGCTGACGCTGGCAGACAAGCTGGGGTTAGATGTGCCGCAGGTGTTTGATATTGTGAGCAACAGCGCGGGCAACAGTTGGATTTTGGGCAATCGCGGCCCACGCATGCTAAGCAAAAGTTTTACGCAACCCAAGAGCGCGCTGCACATCCTCATCAAAGACCTGGGCTTTGTGATGGACGCTGCCGATGCGTTGGGCCACCCGCTGCCGTTGGGTGGCGCCGCGCATCAGCTTTACAAAATGGCGGGGGCCATGGGCATGCGTGATTTGGACGACTCGGTGTTGATTGCGTTGATGGAGAAAATCTCGACAACAGACGGCTGACGACCGAAGACGTGCATAGCCGTCTGTCGTCTATCGTCTGTCGTCGTTCTGGGAGGCTTGATGGACGTTGTGAATTTAGAGAGCAAGTTTGGATTGTTCGAGAAACACTGGTCGCCCAGGATTGTGGGTGAGATTAATGACACGCAGGTGAAGCTGGTGAAGTTTCAGGGGGAGTTTGTTTGGCATCACCATGAGCGCGAGGACGAGCTGTTTTTTGTGGTCAAGGGCCAATTCACCATGAAGCTGCGGGATGGAGACAAGGTTGTGCGCGAGGGCGAGTTCATCATCATGCCCAAAGGCTTGGAGCATTGCCCATATGCCGAGGAAGAAGTGTGGGTGATGTTGCTGGAGCCAAAGACGACGACCAACACCGGCACGGTGGGTGGTGAACGCACAGCATCGCCAGAATGGATATGAGTTCGCTTGATACTTTCCTTTCGCAACTCACACCTCAAACCCAGCACGACGAAGTTTGGGGGGCAGATGCGCAATTTCGCGTTTCAAGTTACCTCAGCCTGCAATTGCCGCCGCTGGAGTACATCACCTCGGTTCGCGTGATTGTGCTGAAAGAAAATGCAGTGTTGGTGATTAAGAATGAACATGATGAAGATCAAGTGCTTCCGGGTGGCCGATGCGAGGCAGGTGAAACGCTAGAGCAGACCGGCCGCCGCGAGGTGCTGGAAGAAGTGGGTTGGGAGCTTGGCCCGCTGCGCTTGTTGGGCTTCTGGTACTTCCATCGTGAGAAAGCCGTGCCAGCAGACTATCCTTATCCTGTTCACTTTGCACAGGCGTTGTATACCGCACCTGCAGTTCGTCACCGACCCGAAGCAATGCAGCACGATGACTTTGTCGCAGGCCATCGGTTTGTCACAATCGAAGCCTCGCAGCAATTAATGCTCTCAGCGGGTGAGCGATTATTTTTGGAGGAAGCGATTCGGGTTTCTGGAGGTTTCGATTGATGAGCGACCCACTGGTTGAAACCAGGTATTAGAGTTAGTTACGCAACAACCACATTAATATCCACATTAAGCCGCTGCCCTACCCCATCTAGCGCGGCCTGCCAACTTTGGCTGAGCAGGGCTTGCGGCACGATGACCCGCGCATCCATGCTAAACAGGGGCGTGCCACTGGTGGCGGCTGGGGTGGTCTCGGTGTTCATCGATTCGATGTTGATGCCACGTTCAGACAAATACGCCGCAACCTCGTGGATGATGCCCTCGTGGTCGGCCCCACGCACCTGAATTTGATGCGGCACGCCAGCCGCGAGGGATTGCGCGCGGGCAAGTTCGGTTTGCTGAGTGGTGACTTTGAAGCCCTGTGCCGTGAGGCTGTGCAAATTGGCCTCGAGGCCCGCGAGTTGTTCTGCGGGCAGGGCCACCAACATCAACATGGCAAACTCGCCACCCAACCGCACCATGCGGCTGGTTTCCACGTTGCCGCCCAGGCCTAAGAACAGGCCGGTCACTTCTTCCACAATGCCGACACGGTCGGTTCCGGTGAGGGTGAAGACGATATTGGTGTGCATGGGCAAATTCTATTGCAAGACACAGACGAGCAAGTTGGCCCCCTCTACAATCAAATGATGATCCACTTAACCGACGCCCAACGCCAAGAATTCTTTGAGCAAGGCTACCTACGCGTGCCCAATGTGGTGCCGAAGGAAACCGTAAACGCCGCCTTGCGCGCCATCAACCACAGCCTGGGCGAAGGCATGGACCCAGCGCAGTTGACCAGGTTCCGCTCGCAATCGTATTGCCCAGAGCTACAGAAGGAATCGGTCATCACCGATCTCTACAACGCCACACCTGCGAAGGCACTGGCCGAGTCGTTGATCGGTGTGGGGCGAGTGAACCCGATTACGGCGGGGCAAATTGCGTTGCGCTTTCCGGGTATGCAGGCGCAGCCGGTACTGGGGCAACCGCACTTGGACGGCATGTATTCGCCCAGCAACGGCGTGCCCAAAGGCCGCATCCTGAGCTTTACGATGTTGCTGGGCATTATGCTGAACGATGTAAGCGACGATTGGGCGGGCAACCTGGCGGTGTGGCCAGGCACCCATCGGCTGTATGAAAATTATTTTCGGCAGCATGGGCCAGAGGCATTGCTGGCAGGCATGCCGCCGATAGAGATGCCAAAACCAGTGATGCTGAAGAGCAACGCAGGCGACATTGTGATGGCCCATTACCAACTGGCCCACACGGCCGCGCCCAATATCTCGCCAAACGTGCGCTACGCCATTTACTTTCGCTTGCAGCACGTTAAGCACGATGACCAATGGAAAGAGGCCATGACCGATGTTTGGCTGGAGTGGAACGGGATACAAAAATATGCTTGAGGCACCCAACCTAGACGCAGATGTAATTTGCGCCAACTTGCGGCAACACTTTGCGCTGGAGGTCAGCTCACTTCATTTCTTGCCCATCGGCAACGATGTCGGCTCCTATGTGTATCGCGTTGAGACTCGCGATAGCGCGATTTATTTTCTGAAGGCCAGACGAGCACCGATGTATGAGCCGAGCGTCGTCGTGCCGCACTTCTTGCGAGAGCAGGGCCTTGCACAAGTGGTTGCGCCGCTGCCCACAATCGAACAGGCGTTGTGGGTGCCGCTTGATATGTTCAATCTGATCTTGTATCCCTTCGTCGCTGGCAATACAGGCATGGATGTAGGCTTGTCGGAATCGCAATGGAGTGAGTTAGGGCGTGTGATCAAGAAGCTCCACACCGTTCAACTCTCGTCTGAGATTTTGGGCATGGTGCAGCGTGAATCATTTGAACGCCCGTATTGGGTGGACGAGATCCAGGCGTTGCAAACCAAAGTAGATGGCAACCTGCTTAAGCACGACTTTGAGCTTGAACTCGCCGCATTCTGGCAAGAGCGCAGCGAGCAGATGCACCAACTGATGACGCGCACATTGGAACTGGGGCGCGTGTTGCACGAGGAGCCGCGCACGTTTGTGCTGTGCCACAGCGATATCCACACTGCCAACGTCTTGGTCGGCCCCAGCGGGCTGCATATTGTGGATTGGGATCAACCTATTTTGGCGCCCAAAGAACGCGACCTGATATTTTTTGGCGCGGGCTTAGGAAGCCTGACTGGCGACGCCGACGATGCCCAACACTTCTATGCAGGCTATGGCCCAACAACTGAGATTGATCGCATCGCCTTTGCCTACTACCGCTATGCCTGGGTGATGCAGGATTGGGTGGCGTATGGTGCAGAAGTTCTCTTGCACGAGGGGTTGGGCGAAGTCACCCGCCGCAACGCGTTGCGCCAGTTCCAGCAGATGTTCGATGCGGGCAATGTGGTGGATGTGGCGTATGCATCGGATCACGGAACCCCCGACCCCTAAAGGGGAGTCGCTGATCTTCTCTGTAATTACCTCAGTGCGATTGGTATGAGGAACGTATTCAGTAACTCAACGACTCCCCTTTAGGGGTCGGGGGTTATTAGCCTGCATACGCCGCCCGCGCCCACACCAAAATGCACCACGCTAATTTTGCTGGTAATGCACTTCGCAGAGGGGCAGAGAATGCAGAGGGCGCGGAGATTTATAGATGTCTCCGCGCCCTCCGCTCCTATGTATCGCCGCAAAAGTGTTCAGCTAAACGCCCGCCAAATACTGTGCGCCCAGTAGGATGCCCTGTTGTTCGCTGGCAGAGCTGGCATTGCTGCCATTGAAGTTGGCATCTTCCAACTCGATACACACTGCGCCTTTGTATTTGTTGGCCTTGAGGATGTTCATCACCTCCACCCAGCGCACCACGCCGTGGCCGGGGATGGTGTAGCGCCAGGCCATGTTGCCGAAACTAATGGGTTTGCCAAAGGTGGGCGGCTGCTCGTGGCCGTATTCGTAGAGGTTCTCGGTCAGCAACTCGGTGTCTTTACCGTGAACGTGATACACGCGACCCACGAACTCGCGCAAGAAGCGCATGGGGTCTATGCCCATGCGCAGCAGGTGCGAGGGGTCGTAGTTCACACCCATCGCTTTGGAGGGCACCGCCTTGAAGAAGGCCCGGTAGCCCTCGGGCGTGCAGCACAACGCGCCGGGGCCGGGCCAGCCCTCGATGACAATTTTGGCTTTGGCCGCCTCTAGCACGGGCGCAAGCGCGCTGAAGCTCTCGACCATGTAGCCGAAGTTTTCGGCGCGCGGCAGTTCGGGCTTCTCTGGCAACATGACGATGAAGTAATTCTGTGGGCCAAGTTTGGCCGCTTTTTCTATTTGCGCGGTGTTGGTTTTGATGGCTTTCTTGCGGGTGGCTTTGTTCGGCGAGATCATGCCCTGCCATTCTTTGAGGTCTACTGTGCCAAGGCGCAGGCCTGCGTCTTGAATCGTTTTGCCGATCTCTTCGACATCGCGGCCAATGTCGATGGCCGACAGATTATTTTGCTTTGTCCAATTGATTAAGCCAGAGAGGTCTTTTTGCCAGTCGCTCCAGCCTCGTCGAAAACCAATGGGGAAGTTGCCTGTGCGGGTGTTCATAATTTGTTTGAGTTTGAAGGTTTGAAGGTTGATCTGAAGTTTAGCTAAAAAGCAGGTTGGCGAATTGACAAGTTCGCGGCGAACGTAAAACCTCGCAGGTTGGCGCGGTGTAGGCTCTGCCAATCGTCACGTAAATGCGCCAACCTGCGAGGTTTGGTCTACGTTACGGAATGGGTGTAGGCGGTGTGCCGCCGCCCGGTGGAATAGCAGTGGGCACAAAGGGCGGCGGCGTGCTGGTGGGCGCTGAGAGCGTAGCTAAGCCCGGCCCATTGCCGATGCACAAAAATTTCTCGTTGTAATTCACTTCCGCGTTATCTCTGCGGGTTACTTTGAGGTGAACGATGTAGCCGCCGTAGGCCAACTGATTCACGTTGAAGGTGAAGGAATCTTGCCCACGGGTTGGCACATTCACCACGCTGGTGCCTTGTGGGCCGCACATCTGCCCGCTGGGTTCCACAACAAAGCGAATGCCGTTGATGCCATAGATATGCCAATCCAGTGTCAGCGCCACATCTTGGTTCAAGTTGAAGTAGCGCACAGACCCACCGCCGCCGACATACTCCATGTCTTTGCGCACACAAAAAGCATAGGCGGGCGTGGAATCGCCACGCCAATCTTTGTTAGCGGGGTTGCAATCGGATGCAAAGAGGGTTGAGGTTGGCGCAGGTGTGATGACATCGCCAGATGTAAACAACATCAGCGTGTCCTCAAACTCCTGCCCGTTCAAATCCCGCCAGCGCAGGCGCACTAAACGGGGCGAAGTCACATTCGGCACATCCACTGTCATCGCACTCGCAATCGGGCCGATGTAGCCTCGGCCATCGCCCTTATCAAATTCGCCTTCCCGGAAATTGGAGATGCTCCAGTAAGCATATGCCGTGCCGCCTGCGCCAATGGGATTGGTGTTGATCTTTAATAGCTTTAGGGCACCTTGTAATGCGGGCGGTTCGGCCTTCAAAACAAGTGGCAAAAATACTTTCGCAGATGTGCTGGGTGTGCGCGTCGCAGTGAGGGTTGGGCTAGATGTTGAAGTTGGAGTTGAAGTTGAAGTTGGAGTTGGAGTTGGAGTTGGGGTGAGTGTAGCTGTTGCAGCAGTCGTCGCAGTTGCAGTTAAGGTCGGCGTTGGAGTTGGGGATGGTGTGACCGTCGGCGTTTCTGTGTCGGTGGGGCTTTGCGTCTGCGTTAGCTCAGGTGCGCTCACTGCGGTAACGCGGCGGATTGGCCATCCAAACAAAACACCCAAACCCAACACTATAAGAGATGCGGTGATGACAACCGCGAGGTTGACTTTCATCGTTCATTTAGTAGAGACGTGTGATCGCACGTCTCTACTTCTGGCGCGGGTCTAGCGCATCGCGGATGCCGTTGCCGAAGAAGGTGAAGGCAATGACGAACAGCGCAATGGTGAAGCAGGTGCAAATAAGAAACCAGGGCTGGCCGATGATATTGCCTCGCGCATCCAACAGCAAGCGGCCCCAACTTGCAACAAAGACCTGACTAAGTTCCAGGGCCGGGCGCAAACCTACTCCGAGGAAGCCCAGCACCGTTTCAGTCAATACAAATGCAGGGATCGCCAACGCCGCCCACACCGCCATCACGCTCAGGCTGTTGGGCAAAATGTGGCGCATCATCACATCCCAATCGCTCATGCCTAGGCTCTTGGCCGCTGAGATGTAATCTTGGGTCTTAACCGAAAGCGCCGAGCCGCGCATGAGGCGGGCCAGACCGCTCCACGAGACGATGCCCAACATGGACACAAACAACAGCAGGCCGTTCCACGCTTTGCCGAAAGCCGTATCGCCAAACGCCACGTTCGCCAGAATAAGCAGCAACGTGTCGGGGAAGGCATAGAACACATCGGTGATGCGCATGAGTAGGTTATCGGTGGTGCCGCCAGACAAACCCGCAATAAACCCAATCAGTGTTCCCACAATCAGCACCACGCCCGTGGGCAACAGGCCCACTAACAACGAGGTGCGCGTGCCATAGATCAACCGGCTCAACACGTCTCGCCCATTCGTGTCGGTGCCCAAAATAAATTTGGGGTCGGCATTCTGGCCCGCAGGCGATTTACTAATAAAAATGGGGGGAATTTGGTCTTTGCCGCTGTTGTCGGTTAGCGGGTTCTGCGGTGAAACAATGGGTGCAAACATGGCGACCAGCAGATAGCCGATTAGCACAAACCCGCTGAACACCGCCAACTTGTTGCGCTTAAACCGCCGCCACGCCAAGCCCCACTGGCTCTGCGATTGGGCGGCGAGCCTGGCGGCCTCTGCCGTTTTAGCATTGGTAGGAAGAGTGAGTTGAGCCATAGCAGTTATTGGTTATTAGTTATTCATTATTGGGTCATCACTATTCAATAACCAATAACAAATAACCATTAACTATTCCACCCGAATGCGCGGGTCCACCACGCCATACAAAATATCGACGCTGAGGTTGGCGAAGACGATGAGCACAGCGAACAACAGCGAAGTGCCCATGATC